>JBFXAV010000260.1:0-4830 GCA_050183935.1 Candidatus Korobacteraceae bacterium
AAGGCCCACGAATCCGAACTCCACGGTGGAGAACAGGGCCATCTCCTCTGCCCAGCGGCTCAGGTGCATTGCCAGGATGGTGAGTGTGTGAAGGTACTCCAGCGCGAAGTCGCGGTCGCTGGTGGCATCCATGCTGTTGGCGGTGATGGCGTCGAAGCCCAGCTCCCGTGCCAGTGCAAAGCGGTCCAAAACAATACCTGGACCAGCGATTGCGCCTGATCCCAGAGGCAAAACGTTCACCCGGCGGCGGCAATCGGAGAGGCGTTCGGCATCACGCAAAAACATTTCGGCGTATGCCAGCAACCAGTGCGCCAGCAGCACCGGCTCGGCGCGTTGCAGGTGAGTGTAGGAGGGCATGGCGGCCGAGGGATGCGCTTCCGCCTGCGCGACCAGAGCTTCCACAAAACTGGCAATCTCCCGCCGAATCTGGTCAAGGCTGCGCCGCACGAACAGGCGCAGGTCCGTGGCGATCTGCTCGTTGCGGCTACGGCCGGCGTGCAGCTTGTAGCCGATGTCTCCGACAATGGCCACCAGTTGCAGTTCCACGAAGTGGTGGACATCTTCGGCGTCCACTGAATCCAGCCATTCCGGTGAGCTGGTGGCTTTTTCTTCGATCAGCGTGAGCACATCGCGGACGGCCTTGCTCTCCTCAGCCGTAAATATCCCAGCGCCAGCAAGGGCGCTAGCCCAGGCGCGGCTGGCGGCGACTTCATCCGGCACGAGACGGCGATCGAAGGAAAACGAGCGTTGCCAGCGATCAAAGGCAGGGTCGAGAGGCTCACGGAAGCGTCCCGACCACATCTTTTCATTCATGAGTTCTGCTCAGGGAAAGGCGTTTCCCACGAAGACCACCAAGGATACACGAAGGACACGAGGCAAGCGGAACGAGACCACCTGTGAATTCTTCGTGTCCGTTGAGCTTCGTGCCCTTCGTGGGAACGGCTTTAACGCTTGGCGATCTCCGCCACCGAATCGGCAATGCTCTTTTTCAGGCTGGCCTGCACGCGAGCCGGCAATCCCAGAATGCGGATGAAGCCCTCGGCATCCTTGGGGTTGTAGCCCGACATGGTGAACGCAGCCAGGCCCATCTGGTATAGCGAGTAGGGAGAGGTGCGTCCGGATACGCTGATGTTGCCCTTGTAGAGCTTGAGCTTCACCTTGCCGGTCACGTTTGATTGCGTGGAAGCCACGAATGCATCCAGCGCCTCGCGCAGAGGAGTAAACCACAGACCGTAGTACACCAGGTCGGCGTACTTCAGCGCGAGCTGCTGCTTGAAGTGGAGCACTTCGCGGTCCAGGCACAGGGATTCCAGTTCGCGATGCGCGGTCAACACCAGCGTTCCGCCAGGAGTCTCATAGCAGCCCCGCGACTTGATGCCGACGAAGCGGTTTTCCACGAGATCGACACGTCCGATGGCATTGCGCCCGCCAATGGCATTCAGCTCTTCAACCAAAGCCACCGGGGAGAGTGATTTGCCGTTTACCGCCACGGGAGAGCCGTGCTCGAAGGAGATTTCCACCTCTTCGGGCTTATCCGGAGCCTTTTCGGGAGAGACCGTGAGCTGCCACATATCCGGCTTAGGCTCGTTGTTGGGATCTTCCAGTTCCGCGCCCTCGTGGCTCAAATGCCACAGGTTGCGATCACGGCTGTAGATTTTTGTGCGGCTGGCCTCCACGGGAATGTTGCGGGCTTCGGCGTAGTCGAGCGCATCTTCACGGGAGTTGATGTCCCACTCGCGCCACGGCGCAATCACCTTCAGCTCCGGCCCCAGCGCCTGGTAGGCGTGCTCGAAGCGTACCTGGTCGTTGCCCTTGCCAGTGCAGCCGTGCGCCACGGCAGCAGCGCCCTCGGCCTGCGCGACTTCCACCTGCCGCTTGGCGATTACCGGACGCGCCAGCGACGTGCCCAGCAGGTAGATGTGCTCATACACTGCGCCTGCCCGGACTGCGGGGAACACGTAGCCCGTTAGGAACTCCTCACGAAGGTCTTCCACCACGACCTTGCTCGCGCCCGTTTTATAAGCCTTCTGGACGACGGCATCGAGGTCGTCTCCCTGGCCTACATCGGCCACCATGGCGATGACCTCAGAGCCATAATTTTCCTTCAGCCATGGAATGATGATGGACGTATCCAGCCCACCGGAGTACGCAAGAACTACTTTTTCAGACATGCAAGCTCCACAGAAATGATTGGGGTAAACGGGTAAAGGGAATTGCGGAAGCCAGAACCCAGGGATCGCTGAGCGAACGCCCGAACTCGTCCCAACGGTCCGATTTCCTGATTCCTGACGATTCTCACGCCCAGGTGCGTGCGGAAAACTCGGCATGCGAAGCCGCCGGCTTGCCGGACCCTGCTGAGCTGGCCAGCAGCACCATGATGGCTGTCTGCACATGCAGGCGGTTCTCAGCCTGGTCGAACACAACTGAAGTTGGAGAATCGATGACTTCGTCGGTCACTTCGTCGCCACGGTGTGCCGGAAGGCAGTGCATAAACAGGGCGTCTTCGGCGGCATGCGCCATCATTTCGCCGTTCACCTGGTAGTGCCGGAAGTCGCCGCCGCGCTGTCCGGCTTCGTTCTCCTGGCCCATGCTGGTCCAAACGTCGGTATAGACCGCGTTGGCTCCGGCAACAGTCGCGCGCCAGTCGTGCGTGATCTCCACCTGGGCGCCGGTGCTTTCTGCCAGCTTGAGCGCGGCGCGTACCACACCGCCATCCGGAAGATACTCCGGAGGCGTGGCCACGCTGATGTGGCTGCCCATGGCGGCGGCGGTAAGCATGAGAGAGTGCGCTACGTTGTTGCCGTCGCCCACATACGCCAGCTTGATCTTGCGAAGATCGCCGAACTTCTCGCGCAGGGTGAAATAGTCTGCCAGAGCCTGGCAGGGATGCTCCAGGTCCGTAAGCCCATTGATGACCGGAATGCCGGCATTGGCGGCCATCTCGGTGACTGTGCGGTGCTTGAAGGTGCGCAGAATGATGCCGTCTACCCAGCGCTCTAGGTTGCGGGCAACGTCGGAAATTTTTTCGCGCTTCTCAATGCCGCCAGGGGACTCCATGAAAATAGCGCGTCCACCCAGATTGTTGATGCCCACCTCGAATGTCACACGCGTGCGGAGCGAGGGCTTCTCGAACATCATGACGAACTGCTTGCCGGCCAACGCGCCTCGGAACACCGAGGGCTGCGACTTGAGCAGTCGCGCCATATCGAAGATCTCATCGATGTCGTAAGGCGTCAGGTCTTGAATGGAAACCAGGTCCGTCTGCTGGAACCTGGGGGTGTTCTGCCGGGCAGTCACCATGGGGAACTCCTTATACCGCGAAAACTCGCATTTGCCGCACAAACAACAAAGACGAAGGCCTTATCGGACCTTCGCTAACAACGTCCTGCTGCTTCCAAACCCTTACTGCATCAGTTCGCGAATCCGGTTTCCCAGAGCGCGACTGGAATCGCTATCGGAGCTCACCGCCAGAATCGTGTCATCTCCGGCGAGTGTTCCCAGCAGTTCCGGCCAGCGCTGCGCATCCAGCGCCGCTGCCACCGGCTGCGCGCTTCCTGCTGTAGTCTTCACCACGAGCAGGTTCTGCGCCTCGCGCACATCTACCACGAACTCCCGCAGCAGGTGCGCCAGCGACGGTAAGTGCGGAGCTTCCGCAGTTGCCGACATTGCCGGGACACTGTAACCATCTGGAGACTTGACCAGGCCAAGCTCCCGGATGTCCCGCGACAGGGTCGCCTGGGTGACGCGAAGCCCCTGCGTAGCGAGCCGGTCTACCAAGTCTTCCTGGGTCAGCGCGGGCTCACGGGATACCAATTCCAGCAGCCTGTGCTGACGCTATGTTTTAGGCGTTCCCCGCATTTTTATGCAATGCGTGAATAAATATGCAGGATTGTTGAGGGGATGTCAAGACTGTTTCTGTCTTGATCTCGGGTACTTAGTAATCGGAAAATCTCAGAAGATAATCGTTTAAGTTATTGATAAACATAACTTAAGTAAAGTTCAATGGCTGAGTGGAGAATGTCTTCATGACGGCCCGCGTTCATCCTTTTTCCGACCCTGGTTCCCCGGGAGTGCGTGGGTTCCTGCACCCACCGGAGGGAGACGCCCGCGCCGGGCTTGTCCTTACGCATGGCGCAGGAGCGGACTGCAACTCCGGGCTGCTGGTGGCGCTTGCGGAGAGTTTTGCCAAGGCCGGAATACTGGTGTTGCGTTGCGATCTGCCCTTTCGGCAGGCGCGACCGAACGGACCTCCCCGGCCGGGTGACGCGGCGCTGGATCGCGAAGGTTTGCGAAAGGCGCTGGATGCCGTGCGGTCCCTGGCCGAACAGCCGCTGCTGCTTGCGGGCCACTCGTATGGCGGACGGCAAGCCAGCATGCTGCTGGCGGAAGATTCAAGGGGCTTGCCGGCAGAAGTGAAGTCGCTGTTGCTGCTTTCTTACCCGCTGCACCCGCCCGCGAAGCCTACACAGTTGCGGACAGCACACTTTCCGCAGTTGCATACTCCCGCGTTGTTTGTGCATGGAAGTCGCGACGGGTTTGGATCCCAGGAGGAGATGGAACAAGCCATTCGCGCGATTCCGGCCTCTACTCGCCTGCTGCCAATCCAGGGCGCGGGACATGATTTGGGATTCCAGCGTGGCAAGCAAGCACCCAATCGCGTGGAGATGATTGTGAGCGAGTTTTTCGTATTTGCGGGGATAGGCTAGGTATTACTTCTCCGCTTACCTTGCAATGCAGCTGACCCGAAAAAGAATACGGCGTCATGAATGCTGACGCCGCGATTCTCCCTTTGGTACTTTTTATATCAGGCAGCTTGCCTTGAGTTCTGTG
>JBFXAV010000261.1:0-4827 GCA_050183935.1 Candidatus Korobacteraceae bacterium
GCTGCCACCTGACCCTGAAGCCACTCCCGATCGAGTCCGACGCCTTAAGCTGGATTCAAAAATTGATTGGCTTCCAGCGACTGTGGTTCGTGGTGAAGGCATCTTTTTGCATTTGAACGAGACAGCTATTGAAGAATGGGTGCAGCGGAGCGGCAGTGCTTCACGCGCAATAAAGCTTTCGCAGAATTTTAACCAGCGGCGCATTAGTCGGGGGCAGCAGCCCCGAGTAGTAACTCCTGCCTTCTTGTTGCTGCATGCGCTTACGCACAGCCTGATTAACCAACTCAGCTTTGAGTGCGGCTATGGAAGCGCATCGCTTCGCGAACGAATTTATTGCAATTCTGGCGAAACGTCTGAGCGGATGAACGGAGTTCTGATTTATACGGCGTCCGGCGATTCCGAAGGGACTATGGGCGGTTTGGTTAGGCAAGGCGAGCCGGACCGATTGCTTAGGACCCTGGTTGCCGCATTGCAGAAGGCACAGTGGTGTTCTTCCGATCCGGTCTGTATTGAGGCAGCAGGTCAAGGAACCGACAATGCAAACCTGGCAGCATGCCATGGCTGCCTGCTTATTTCTGAAACGTCCTGTGAAGAAGGCAACCGGCTGCTCGATCGGGCGATGTTAGTTGGAAAACCACAGCAGCCCGGACTCGGCTTTTTCAGCGAAATGATCTAGGTGCAGTGCGTTCTTATTGCGGTACTGCCTTTTAATGTAACAGTAGGACGAAACCTCATCATGCTTGTGCTTAACGTCCGTGGTGAACTTGGTGAGCGAAACCACGTGTTTTGGCAAGCAATGGAGCCTTCAAGAATCGTCAACGAACTTCCGAGTAGAGGCGTCAGCGAACCTGGGACCCACTGGACCTCACCAAATCTCCGACTACTTTCGTCCGCACATGATCGGGGAATAGTATCATTGCAGCAGCGGACTAGCGGATTTGCCAATTGATCCTATTTCCGACAAGTTTCAGCTAATTCCCGCGACCGAAATTTCAGGGCAATGTCGCCCGCGGTGCAGCGGCTGGTCCAGTATTCTCCCTCTAAACGCCGCTCCGGTGTGCTAATAATCCTCAAGCGCGACGCACCATCATGAATGGCGCTGCGATCCCGGATGGTTGCCCGTGGCCTGTTTGTGTAGTTGTAATTCAGGCGGACGGTGCCACTCTCGTCGTCTCGGCTAAACTGGGCGGCAGTGCTCTGGCTCTCGGACTCGTGGCTATAGAGAACACAGCTTACCGATGAGAACGTTTGCCGTATCACCAGCACAACGGGAATAGGGGAAGGTGCGACACCGGTAGCAGGATCTTTCCATGTACTTTTCATTTCGCCTTCCCAAGTCCCTTGCAGATCGGGAAATGGCACAAGCCAACCCTGAAATATCCGCAACCGCCAGAGCCAATGGGTGAACACAAGCGCTCCAATGATGTAGACCGTCACCGCATCCGGAAACTTCTTCAATGCTTCCCAGTTTATGGACAGTCCTGTGTCGGTCGCGTAGAGGATCACCGCCCAAATTGCTACGAAGCCCGCAAGACGCATCCATAGCAGTGCCTCATCTCTAATGTTCTTCATAGATCATTCAAAGGCCAGATAGTCCCAGGCGGCCGAAGTGAACGCGTGAGCCTGTTGCACTGTCGACGGCTGTGAGCTGTGGAAGAGGTACATCACGTCATTGATCTCTCCCCACTGCTCACAGGCTTCGGTGCTCATGGTGTTGTTGAACAGATAAGCCAGCACCCAGCGTACATCCGCAGTGTACGTACAGTGCCCAAAGGCCTCGTCGGGAACATTCCAAACAAGACATTCGATCAAGAATGACGGAATCGGAATGGCCGCCGCAATATGTTCATCGGCCATTTTGTTGCGGAGACGCTTTAAAATACGAACGACATCCTTGAAGCGCTGGCCAGTGTTTTTGTTTTTTGCGACTCCGTTATCGTAATTGTGATCGGGCCAGTTAACAATCTCTCCTCCCGAATCAGGAAGAAAGTGTGTTCCAGAGTGGAAGAAGACGTCACGACTGCGGGTCCGTTGATAGCGACGGTGTTCAAAACACGCTACAGCATCTGCATCGATGCGGTACGTGTTCTCCCTGATATCGAAAGCTTTGTTGCCACGAGTAACTGAACCGGTTCCAAAATATGATTGAAGCGCTTTTTCAACATCTGTTTTGAATTGAGCATATGTGTAGGCGTGAGCAACAAGACCTACATCCGAATCTGACCGCTTTGCGCACTGCGGTCACGGCATTGTCACATTTTGCCTGCTCTGTCTGCCCTGGAGGCTTCGCCCAATAAGTAAATGTGTCTTCCCAGTTCATGCTGTTTCTACGCTAGCAGCTATGTCGGGTTGGTGGAGGGCCGACAGAACTGGGCTAAGTGTAGCGGTTGTCGTGGCTGTCATCTTGGAAGAACCTTGTGTACGGACGAATTCTTTTATTCGATTTGCACCGCCTTTGAAATATTTCTTATCTATTTCAACGCCAACAAACCGTCGGTCCAGGTCCAATGCGGCAATCCCGGTCGAGGCAACGCCCATGAACGGATCGAGGACAACATCTTTCGGGTTGGAGGCGATGTTGATGAGGTGTCGCAATAGCTTAAGCGGCTTTTGAGTTGGGTGGTGGGGAGATTTAATGCGCTCTCGTCCCATGCAAATAGGAGATTCAAAGAAATTGTGCATCTCGCGCTGCGAGCTGAAATTCCAGGTGTGGCCCTTGTTCCAGAGGCAAACGATCAATTCACAGCTATTCAGAAACCCAGCCCTCCTTATCTTTGGCATTGGATTTGTCTTGTGCCAGACAAAGAATTGAAACGTATCGAAGAGCGGGTCGAAGGCTGCATGCCATTTGCCGAGCAGGTTGTAGCTGGTGAAAGCAAGCAAGTTGCCGGTCGGCTTCAACACGCGGATCAGGTCGTCAGCCCACTGGGCGGGATCAAACTCTTCGAGGTCCCAAGCGGCGAGATCATTGTTTATCTCTTTTCGCCAAGAGAGTTTGATGTTTCCGGTCGAGTATCTGCTCAGGTTGTACGGAGGGTCCATCAGGATCAAATCGGCGCTGTGTGGCTTTAGTTCTTTGAGCACGACCCTGCTGTCTGCGTTATGAAGCGTAACTTGGCTGGTTTTTAGTTTTGGCTTAAGGTGCTCCTTCAAAATGTAAAAGTGTTGTTTGTTAAACGACCTTACGCGGCAGTTGGGGTGTTCGTGTCAGGTGGCCGTGAATCACCGTTCCCCAAATATGTCGTCTTGATCTGTGCGAGCGCCGATGTAATGAGGGGAGCGCGTTCCTTGTAGGCGTCAAGAACAGTTTCATACCCAACGGGAGACTGGCACACGAAATCCCAGAACTTCTTTCCTATCAGCAGCTCTTCCTCGGCAAAGAATTGCCGCACTCGCCCCTGCGTCCACGGTTGGTCCTCTCCAAAGCGGTTGTATGCAGTAGCAAAATACGCGTGAATAGGCGACTTCGGCGGCAGGGAGTTGGACAAAATTGCGAACTGCTCAAGAATGGCCTCTTTTTCGGATCTGGCTTTCTTGGTGTCGAGGTCCCCGCCAATTTTGAGTTCGATAAGAAAATGCTCGCCTGTTTGCCTGTTAATCAAGTAATAGTCGCTGTCGTGCCTCTTCGTGAACTGGTTCTCCTGAATGGGTGCTCGCAAGAAGTCATAGTCTGAGATGGACGGCTTTTTGGCGTGCCTCTTGTACGCCTCCAGCAGCTCAGCGATTCCGTTCGTCTGTTGGGGGCTGATCGGGCCTTCCACGTGTTTCCGCACATCGAAAAACAGCTTTGCAATGTTGATCGCGAGCGCTTCAAGCATATTTCCAAGCGAGCTATCCAGCGACCGCACGAGCGCGGTGTAGTACTGAATTTCTGGACCCAGAACGGCGATGAAGACGTTATGAATCTTCATATTGAGAGTTCCATCTGGGTCACTGACCTCTGCCAGATGACGTCTCTCAAATCCAGCTGCATAGGATTCAATGGCGGTGTATACGAGCGCCCGGATGGCGTTCTCGTCTGCGACATATTGCATTGTGGCGGGGAAGGAAGGGAGAACCGTGTGAGGACGGCTCTTCTTGTTTAGTCTAGGGCATTACTTCCACATGTCAAACCAACGCAGTTGGCTGAGGGCAGGTGCAGCGGATTAAAAGGGCCGCATTTTCAGTATGCGCTTGTTCTCTGTATCGGCAATGTAGACATTGGCGTTACCGTCCACCACAATGCCACCTGGCCCGTTCAGTCCACCAACTACCGTTGTGACAGATCCACTCGTGCTTCGTCTCTGCACCGCACTTTGAGTTCCGAAAAACACGTTTCCCTGAAAGTCCACTGCCAAGCCATACGAGAACTCGGATGTGACGGACGAGAGCGTCATCTGCTGGCCCTGAGGGTTGTACCGAACCAGAGACGCCTGGTTATAAAAGGCATAGACGTTGCCCACCGAATCGACTGCAATTGCGTCAGACAAAAAAGCGTTTGGTTTAGGTTCGGAACCGATACTCACCACTGTCGATTGCTGTCCACTCGGGGTGACCTTGATGATGGCTCGATTCCCAATGACCGCGTAAACATTCCTCTGGCCATCCACCGCGACGCTGTATGGCGTAGAGAATGGCTCCTGACCCAACTGAACAACTACGCTCTGCGCGCCCTGAGACGTGAGTTTAACAATACGGTTGTGCTGCGAATCGGCGATATATACGCTGCCATCACTGTCGACCGCTATTCCGTTTGGGCTGTTGATGCCACTTGTGGAGACTGTACTTTGAATTCCCTGAGTGTTCACTTTCACCACTGCCGGAATGTTAAAAATCGTTGGGTCATCC
>JBFXAV010000262.1:0-4824 GCA_050183935.1 Candidatus Korobacteraceae bacterium
CAAGGGAATGCAGCAGAAGGTACAGTTCATCGGCGCCATCCTGCACCAGCCTGACCTGCTGATCCTCGACGAGCCATTCTCCGGCCTCGACCCCTCCAACGCCCTGGTGCTCAAGGACGTTCTGCTCGAACTGAAGCAAGCCGGCAAAACCATCCTGTTCTCCACCCATCGCATGGATCAGGTTGAGAAACTCTGCGATGGCATCTGCCTGGTGAATGGCGGCAAGGCCGTGCTGCAAGGTCCGCTGGAGCAGATCAAGAAGAGGTACAGCAGCAATCACGTGCAACTTCAGTATGACGGCGAGAGCGCATTCCTGAGCGACAACGAACTCGTGCAGGGCTTTAACGACTACGGCAAATACGTGGAAGTGCGACTACAACCCGGCGCGGACGCTCAGAAGCTTCTGGCTAAGGCCAGCGCCCGCGCGCGCATTGTGCGCTTTGAACTCCAGGAACCTTCACTCGAAGAGATATTCCTGCAAGCCGTCGGCAGGCCCCATGCATAACGTCTGGCTGATTCTCAAGCGCGAGTATATGGAGCGCGTGCGCACCAAATCCTTCGTGATTTCCACCCTGCTGTTTCCCGTATTGATTGTGGGGTTGATTGTTATTCCCGCGCGCATGGTCATGCTGAAATCTCCAGCCACCAAGCGTCTGGTGGTAGTTGCCTCGCGAGCAGACGTAGCGGAGGCGGTGAAGGCCGCTCTGGAACGCACACCTAAGGCGGCCGTTCACGAGCCGGGCGTCGCGAATCAGGAAATTGCAGCTCCACCTTCCTATGAAGTTGCGGTAAACCTGACAACCACAAAGGAGGAGCGTTCCCTGCTGACGGCACGAGTGACTGCCGGCACGCTCGATGGTTATCTCTGGTTGCCGGAGGAAAGCCTTCATGCCCGCCAAGCCAGCTACTACGCTCGCGAGACCAGCGACTACCTGCAGCGTGATGAAATTGAACGCGCAGTAAATCGCGCCCTGCTGCGCTACCGGCTTGCCGAGCACGGCATGAGCGCCAGCCAGATGGATACTGTGCTTGCGCCTGTCGATCTGCAAACCGTCACCCTGGACCAAGGGAAGGAAAGCTCGGCTTCCGGCTTGGCGCAGTTCATGAGCGTATTCGTTCTCATCCTGCTGCTGTACCTCACGCTGGTGATCTATGGCGTGGCAGTGATGCGGTCGGTGTTGGAGGAAAAATCCTCGCGGGTCGTCGAGGTCTTGCTCTCTGCAGTCACCCCCAAACAGATGATGGCCGGTAAACTGCTTGGCGTGGGAGCCGTGGGGCTGACGCAAGTCTGCATATGGATGCTTCTGAGTGCGCTGCTGCTCGCCCCCGGCGTGCTCGCGCTCGGTGACAGCGGCAAGATCGATATACCTCTGACCTTGCTTCCGGCATTCGCTGTCTTCTTCGTCCTGGGATACATGCTGTACAGCGCCATGTTTGCCGCCCTGGGAGCCATGGTGAACTCCGAGCAGGAGGGCCAGCAGTTTCAGCTCATCGTCACCTTGCCGCTGATCGTTCCCATGATCCTGTTGAGCTTCGTCATCCGTCAGCCCAGTGCTCCGCTTTCCGTGTGGATGTCCATGGTGCCGCTATTTTCCCCGGTGCTCATGTACGTACGCATGGTGGTGCAGATGCCTCCGCTCTGGCAAATTACTCTCTCGCTTGCGATCCTCGTGGCAACCATCTATGCCGTACTCGTGCTCTGCTCGCGCATCTACCGCGTCGGCATCCTCATGTACGGCAAAAAGCCGGGCATTGCTGAAATCTTCAAATGGATCCGTTACGCCTGAACTGTCCGAAGAGGCAGGTAGCGGCCTCAAAGTGAGTGCTTCCAGCGACCTGCCCCGACCACTTTGAATTGAGAATTGCTACGGCCTCGATGAAAGTACACCTATGGCCTTCTGGCGAAGGTCTTCCTGTTCTTTTCGTCTCTCGTAGGTTCGCTGGAAGGAAGGAATTGGCGCCCGCGCAACCGGCCTTAGCTTAGCAACACGTTGCTGCAATTGATGAATCTCCTCAGATGTCATGATCGTTTGGCTGAAGAGTTTTTCCGCTTGGATCATGAGTTCCCGGACTTGACGGATGTCGGCATCGGTAAGACGTGAGTCCTTTGCAGCCTCCTGCATACCCCAGGTCTCTAGGAGCTTCGAAGGATTGTCAGATTTCTGCAGCCTTCGAAGCACACTGTCAATTACATCGGCTTCAAGACCAATGGCATGGCCCCAATTGAACACCCCAGCAGGAAGAGCACGGAGAGTAGCAGCCAGGCGCATTTTGTCTTCCGAGGAAAGCTGCCCTGATCTTTCCAGTTCCATAGCCGTATTCAGATCGTTTGTAAGAGCAAACTTTCCAACCAGCACACCTATCAGGGACATTCCCGTACTCAGATCGCGAGCAAATCGAATACCCGCGATGAGATAATCCGTTGCCTCTCGACTCTTGCCCTGCGCCGCAAGCCGACGCGCGGTAAGGGCATTAAGGCGAGCGAGTGCACGACCCCGGCCGACTTGTGGAATTGGCGCGGTGTCGGCAAGTTGGTAGTCGACACCCCAGTCACAGTACGGAAGAGCTGTTCCGCGAACCATGGTGACGACCGCATCGCGATTCTCATCGAGCAAGCTGCCAAAAGCTGATTCGTCCCATGGCGCAGTCCCATTGGCGATATCTTCCAAATGCTTGATCTGACTATCGGTAAGCTTCTGATCGCTCATCTGTGCAAAGGCATTCCAGTAACGTAATGCAGCATTTTCTGAGGCTCCTTTCGGCACCTGCGCGGCCAACGACAGGGCAAAGAGCAAGCACAAGCTAAGTTGCAATAAGGTTTTCACGGATCACTCCTTGGAAAGCGTATTCAGTGCAGTATTGGGATTGTCGGTAGATACGAAAGCTCTGCGAGCCGCCTGCAAGAGAGTTTCGTCGAGGGTGTTGTCATCATGCGATGCCAATTTGAACTGCATCACCGTGAGCGCTTGCCCTGACTTTGTGTGTCGAGCAGCCGGGCGAACTCGGGGCGGGAGTGTCCGACTCATGATTGCGACTGCGACAACGACCGCTAACCCGGCAGCCAACGCAATACCAAACTTGCGGACAGCTGAACTTCTTTCGCGACTCAGCACATCCAACGGCGGAGCCACTATCGGTTGGAATTTGCGCAAGTGCTCTTCAATGTTGGCCTTGTCTTTATCTTCGAGCGTCATAGTGCTTTGTTCTCTTCTGCCTTTGCAGGCGTTAACAGCCGCCTAAGGCTGGCAATGGCATAGCGATAGCGAGATGCAGCCGTGTTGGCCGACACTCCAATCGCACTGGCGACCTCTTGGAACGAAAGACCACCCCACACGTGCATCATGACTACTTCCCGTTGCTCCTCTGGCAGCTGTATGAGGGCACGACGAAGATCCAGTTCTTCGAATCGATCTACAGTTTTCGTCTGGAACCATGGCTCCTGAGCGGGCAATTCAGTGTCCCGTAATCGATCGCGAATCTGGTTCAACGAAGCATTTCGGACTGCGCGAAACAGGTATGGGCGTGGCTCTGAGGGCCACGTGTTTCCGTTTAACAACACGAGGAACGTTCTCTGAACGATGTCCTCTGCAGTGCCCCTGTCGAGTCCCAATGAACGAGCGTAGGACAGAAGTGGGGCCGCTAACTCAGCGTAGGCCTTAGCAACCCGTGTGGCTTTTGGCGAACCAAAGAATGGCAAATCCATCGGGATTCTTTGCGTTTCAAATGAACCACACAAGAAACACGACTATTTGTCTAAGTCCAGGCGAATTATTCTGACGTGCCATTGAGCAACGGTGCTTGAGGGCTTGGCGCTTTGGATTGCACGGGGGAGCACCCCCTTATCCGATCCGAGGATTGGGTTTCGTTTCCGGTGCGATTACACTCGAAAGAGGCATGGCCGTAACTACTTCCAGCAGCGCTCACTCAGCGCGCGAGTCCGCGCCGCAGTTTTCTCTGGAGGAGCGGCTTCTACTCGGACCCATCGGGCTGGCGGGTTTTCTAGCCATCCGTTCCATCGGCCGTACCATGCGCTGCACCATCACGGCGGAAGATGGAATGGAAACGCCGGACCCGCCGAGTCCGCGTATCTACGTCTTCTGGCATCGCTGCATCTTTCCATCCGCGTGGATCTTCCGCCACCGCGAGATTCAGGTGATGACCAGCCGCAGCTTCGACGGGGAGTCGATTGCCCGCGTGAGCGCCCGGCTCGGCTTCGGTGCGGTGCGCGGATCGAGTTCCCGTGGCGGCGTCCGCGCCTTGCTGGGCATGCACACCGAACTCGAACAGGGCCGCAGCGTCGCCTTTACCATCGACGGCCCGCGCGGTCCCATGTATGTTGCCAAGCCCGGGCCGGTGCTGCTGGCACGCAACACCCAGGTACCTCTGGTCTGCTTTCACATCGCGCTCAGCCACCGCTGGGAAGCAAACTCCTGGGACCGCTTCATGGTTCCCAAGCCCTTCTCGCGTGCCTACCTTCGATTCGGGGAACCCCTGCACATTCCTTCCGATGCCGACAGCCATGCTCTAACCACCCTCCACGCACAGATGCAGGCCACGCTCGATCGCGTGCGTGTGTTCGCGGAAGCAGAGGTCGAAAAATCCTAGCTTCGGTCCATCTACCAACCACGCAGCTCCAGAGGCCCACATTTCTACCGCAACGACAAAACTCTGCTCCCCACACTTGTCGTCCTGAGCGCAGCGAAGGACCCCCAGGATATCCGGATCAAGAAGGTTCACGCTGGTCTTCTCAGGATGCTGCGAGCGGAATGCCCTGACACTGGCGGCGCAATGGTTCGTTGTTACTTATTCAGACTTTCCCCGAAG
>JBFXAV010000263.1:0-4814 GCA_050183935.1 Candidatus Korobacteraceae bacterium
AACTACGGAACAGGTTCCGGTTCGCCACCACCAGCCCGGCATATGACGTACATCCCGATGGTAAGCGGTTTGTTATGGTCTCTGAGTCTGAGACCTCTGCTCCAGAGTCTCGCCAGATCAAAGTTGTGCTGAACTGGTTTGAAGAGCTGAGGTTGCGGGTGCCTGGCAGTGACTAACGTGCCGCTGTGCTTGTCTGGCAGCCAGAGTTCGTCTGATGAGCTGTTCTGGGAACTCGCCTAATGTGCCCCACTCGGTGAGCTTTCAGCGAGAAGGGTAAAACTACGGTCAACTTGGCTGCGCCGGATCGCGCCGCGTCCACTTGTACGCGGCGATGGAATTGCGCCAGAAATACTTTTCCGCCACCCTCCGCGGCTGCGAGGAAAAATATTCCTTGGCGATGGACATCACCTTCTCGAACGGAGCGAAGCCATCGCTGTGCGGCCAGTCGCTTCCGAACAGAATGCGGTCTTCGCCAAACGTCTCCATCAGGAAGTCGAGTTGCTCGCGGTAGCTCGCCAGGTCGGTTGGAATTCTGTCGTCCACGCGATGAATAATCTCGGACAGCTTTACATATACCTGCGGACGCATTCCAAGCTCGCGCACCACGTTGCGGTAAGCCGCCTGCTCATCGGGGTGTGGTACCAGCCTCGGCAAGTGATCCAGAATCAGGCGGAGACCCGGAACTTTATCCGTGAGCCGCAGGCTGCCCTCAAGTAGCCGTACCGTGGGATCCGCGGTTTCGAGCACCAGGTCAGCTTCGGCAAGAAGTTGGATTCCACGAATGAAGTCAGGATTCTCCACTTGCGCCGTAAGATCCCTCCGCCACAGGTTCCCGTAGCGGATGCCACGGAACAGCCGGTTCTTGTGATAACGCCCCAGGTACTCCGCGAACTCAGGTTTCTCTGGCTGGAGGTTTCCAATCACTCCAACCATGATGGTGTCCTGCTCGGCAATTTGCAGCACCCACAGGTTATCTTCGATCCATGGACTGCACTCGACCTTGATAGCGCCTACAATTCCATGCGGAACGGCGAGCTTTCGGTAGCGGTCGGGCAGCGCAGGAATCGGGGGTTGTCCCGGAACGCGAGGTCCGGTGTAGGGTGCTCCCTGGGGGCGACGAGGATCGAACAGGTGAATGTGGCTGTCGAGAATCGGAATCGGCGCCGGCTGCGCTTCCGCGGAACGGTCCAGAGTTCCGGATGCAGCCACCGCAGCGATTCCAGCGACGAAACTTCTCCGGCTTACGTTCAATCGCCCGGGCTGTTCGTCTGAAGCCATAGAGGATGATGTGGCGTCCTCGCGCTACTCCACCTTGTTTCCGGCAACGTAAACAGAGTCAATCTGCCGCATATTCGTTATGCTCTCTAACGGGTTCGCGTTCACCACCACCAGGTCAGCCCACTTACCGTTTTCCAGAGTGCCCAGGTCCTTCGCTCCCAGGAACTCTGCCGCACTGCTGGTTGCTGCAGTAAGCACCTGCATCGGCGTCAGTCCTGCTTCCACCATCAACTGCATCTCCCAGTGCTCGCCAAAGCCAGCGGAGCGGAAAGGTGGCCCGGTATCCGTTCCGAATCCGAATCTAATTCCCGCATCCGCGAGCCGCTTCAGGTTCTGCTGTGCCGTCTTCAAGTAGCGGGGGTAGTCCTTGTAGTGGGGATCTGAAACCAGGCGCTTCTGATAAGCAGGCGACTCAATCGTGCTCTGCACCTTGGCGGGAGTCGCGCGCGTGAAAAGTGGGTCCTTAAGGAATTCTTCCGGCTTGGAAAAGGCAAACATTGCGGCTTCGCGCGCCAGGGTTGCCGCCATGAGCCAGGTCCCATACTGCTTCATGTGCGTAATCAGTTCGTCGTCCACGGCTTTGTCGCGGACGCTGTGCGCCAGTCCGTCGATTCCGGCACTAGAGAGTTCCTTTGCGTCCGACAGATAAAAGACGTGGGCGGCGGCTTTCAGGTTATTACGGTGGGCGGCTTCGATGATCGGACGTGAAAGCTCGATGGGAATCTTGGGAAGTACTCCAAAGTGGTCGTCCACCCAGATCTTCACCAGGTCGGGATGATGCGTTGCCAACTCATCGACCGCGCTGCTGCCGTCCTTGGCGTTCTGAACTTCATACGGGACTCCCGGAATGCCCCCGGGAAATCCCGGATAGCCACCCTTTGCGGTAAATCCCCGGCCCGCCGTGAAGATTCGAGCCACTGCGGGACGCCCTTTGCGCTGCTCTTCTCGAATTTCGTAAACGATAGGCTGGTCCGTCCCCATCGACATGACTGAGGTGATGCCGTACTGCGCGTAGAGCCGCAGATTGCTCTCCACGTTTTCACGCGTAAACAGCGCCTTCGGGTCCTGGGTAATGCCGTCGGACTCCGCCACGTGGCCGTGCAGGTTGATGATGCCCGGGGTCACGAACTTCCCCGCGAGATCGCGCACGCTGACGCCGGCGGGAGCTTTCAAGTCGCTCGCCGCTCCCACCCAGGTGATGTGGCCGTCCTGAGCAATCAGCGCTGCATTTGCAAGCGGAGTTCCGCCCTTCCCGTCGATCAGAGTGAAGCCCCGCAGCACCAGGGTGTCAGAGGAAGAAGCGGTCGCGGCCTGCGACTCGTTTCCACTTTGCCGGGAGCACGCAAAAGAAAATAGGAGAGTGGCCGCTACCAGCAGCCAAAGCCGGGAAGGAAACTTCCTCATCGTGTCTTTCCTCGTGACTCTGTCAGGATGCGCGCTGCCCGCGATGGATTGAACACCCCACAGGAGCAGAAACGGGTGAGATAGCAGGAAGCTTCTTCCGGGGTACGGCGGCCTTCGCGCACCCAGTCGATCATCTTCTTCGCCAGTGACGTACTCACCATGCCATGACCGCACATGGTGGAAATAGCCAGCACGTCCGCATTCGGCAGATGCTCGGTTTTGCCCTCAAACCCCAGCGAGTATCCGGCGCTATGGCGCGGAATGCCCGCAGCCTTGCAGCACTGCACCGCGCCATCAATGGAAGTGGAGATATTCACGCTCACACCCATGTCGGCGGCTCGCACGGCGGTCATAAAGTCTTCCGCGGCCCTGCGGTTGTCAAACACCGCCGCTGCCGTGGTGGGTGAATCCAGCCCATCGATCACTGCCTGGAAGTCGGGCTGGTTGTTCCGTTTCCAGTGCGAAAGAGGATTCATCTTGCGCGACGAGCGCAGCGCGCCGCCATGGCGTGCGTCTCCCAGGTTTACCGGCTTGAACTTCAGCGCCATCTGCAAAAAGGCACGCAGCTTAGGCACAATATTTTCGTCGTTGCGTCCGCGGCTAGGGACGGCAAACACCACAAAATCATCACGGAAGCTGTCGGCATCGCCAAAACGATGGAGCGTGTTCGTCATTGTTTCACCATTTCCATCTGCGGCTGCTCAAGCGCCGCCGGATTCGTAATGCGTCCCAGTCCCGTGTTGGTCTTGGCCCTCTCCAGCTTGTAGCCGAGTTTCGCAAGGACCGGCGCCACCACGTCGTCTTCACCCACTTCGTTGCACCGTGCGCCAACCCCCAGGGCAACTACGGTGTCCACCCGCTTCTCCACTTCCCACACCAGCCGGATCACTTCTTCAATCCGTGCCACCGGAACCTTGATCTCCACAATGGCGGACAGCACCTTCTCGTTTAGGATGTCGGCGCGAAGCGTGCCCGTGCTCACGTCCGACATCAGCGACGTAATGGGATTCTTCTTCTCGAAACTCACCCCGGCCTTTGCCAGCGCCGTGCACATCTCCTGGATCTCCCGCATCCAGACGCCCACGCCCGGACGCCCAAACTCGATGGTGAAGCCTGCCTCGCCGGACTTCACACGGCCAGTCACGTCGTTCGTTTTGACCTCTTCGGTGCCGCGGCCTTCTACCCCTGTGGACTCATGCGGAACCCGCGGATCGGAGAATGCGCGCCGCACTACGCGTGGCCACGTAAGCTCATCAGGCTCAAAGGCGGCCGTCGGACAAACATCCGGCTCAGGATCAAAGCGCAAGCGAAGCGCCTGGAAGACCTTGCGCATCGTCCGCACCATGGTCGGGTTCAGGTGCTCCTGGCTAAGCCCGTTGTAGCAGGCATAGCACTCCACGCACTCTTTGTCGTTGATGGTGGCGCGTTTCATTACGGGGTCGATATAAATCGCCCCCATGGGACACACATACGTGCAGTTCCCGCAGGCAACACATTTCTTCGGATTGATCTTCATGGCTTCCCTTCAGCTGTCCTGGCTGGCAGCTCGGACGCCTTGCTAGCGCTTCACCCCGAACGCATACAGCAGCGACTTGCGTGTGGTCACGTAGACCTGCCCGTCGGCAACCACCACACTGCTCATGTGCGTCCAGTCGTCAATAATATCCTTGCTCGAAAATAGTTCCTGTCCGGTTTCAGCGTCCAGTGCATATAAGACCGCGTGAGTCGGAACCACCTGCAACCGCTCCTCGGCAGTCATGGTCCCTACCTTTGGAACCGGCGGCTCGCCCGGACGCTGGTACCGCGTCTGGAACCGAGGGTCAGTATGCCTCTGCAGGGTATTTTCGCCCGTCGAGAGGGCGTATACCAGCCCATTTGCAACTACTGGCGAGTCGGACATATTCAGGTTTCTCGATACCCACATGGGCGTCAGCACCGGCTTATTGTCCACCTGAACCACCTTGAAAGCCATAATGCTGCCGTCCGGGGCCTCTCCATGGCTGTGCTGAAACTTGGCCTGCGTCGAGGGCGGTCCCCACATCGGAATATATATCCAGCGCTCCCCCTTGGAATTCACTGCCGTTGCGGGCGCACCCCAGATGCCGTTCGAAGCGTACAACAGGGCATCATTC
>JBFXAV010000264.1:0-4799 GCA_050183935.1 Candidatus Korobacteraceae bacterium
GGGGAGCTCAACGACCTCGGCGGGGGTGCAGCCCGTAAACGGGCTGCACCCCGCCGACTTGCGGAGTGCCGCGTTTAAGGCGGGCCTGAAGGCCCGCTCTATC
Organism: Candidatus Korobacteraceae bacterium; assembly: GCA_050183935.1. Taxonomy (GTDB): domain Bacteria; phylum Acidobacteriota; class Terriglobia; order Terriglobales; family Acidobacteriaceae; genus DASZRZ01. The sequence continues at coordinate 104 of JBFXAV010000264.1, forward strand.
TTGATTGTGAAAATCCGCTCCTGCGGCGCTAACGACCGGCCATCACGCACCCGACGAGATCATTGTGGGCTGAGGTTCCCATGGGATTCAGCACCAAGGTCCATAGACATGGGCGTTCGTCCGCCAGCCCGGCCCTCCGCTACAATCTCACCCCAGCAGGATCCCACTGATGTTTCATGTGTATCTTTGGCTTGCCTGGGCGCAAGAGCACTTCCTTGTAGTATTCCTGGCGCTCGCTGCCGCTGTCCTTGGGGGTGGCAGGCTGCTGCACATCACGCAGCCACTTTTGCGGGCCTTGCGCCGCCTTGGACGCCGACCTATTACTTCGGTTGTATTTGTGTTCCTGCTCGTGGTGGGGATTCGCCTGGCATTGCTGCCCATTCTTGGTGTTCCCGTGCCTCGTGTTCACGATGAGTTCAGCTATCTTCTGGCCGCGGATACCTTTGCGTCGGGCCGCTTAAGTAATCCTCCGCATCCGCTGTGGGTGCACTTTGAAACGTTCCATGTAAATCCGCTGCCAACCTATGGCTCCATGTATCCTCCGGCGCAGGGGCTGGTGCTCGGAGCCTTTCAGGCGCTCACCGGCGAAGCGTGGCTTGGAGTGCTGCTCAGCGCCGCCGCCATGTGCGCTGCCATCTGTTGGATGCTTCAGGGTTGGATGTCAGGTCCCTGGGCACTGGCAGGCGGGCTGCTTGCTGTTTCGCGTTATTCCACCGATCACTATTGGATCAACAGCTATTGGGGAGGCGCGTTGCCTGCGCTCGGAGGAGCTTTGCTGATTGGCGCCGCGCCGCGCATTGTAAAGCACGCGCGCAGACGCGATGCCGTAATCGGCGCTATCGGCATTGCGATCCTCGCCAACTCGCGGCCGCTGGAAGGCGCCGTGCTCACGCTCTTGGTTGTGCTGGCAGTTGCTGTGGCGCTGTGGCGGCGTGGAGCTTCGACGGGTCTGGTTTCCATGCTTGCGCCTGCCGCGCTCGTGCTCGTCCTGACTGGGGCTGGTATGAGCTATTACTTCTGGCGTACCACAGGCAATCCTTTGCAGATGCCCTACCAGGTCAACGTGGAGCGCTATCACACAGTGCTCCCCTGGCTCGGTTCGGGGCGGCTCTCTCCCATGGAATATCGCAATAAGGAAATGCGCACGTACTACACGCTATGGGCGGAAAGCTTCTGGGCCGCCCCTGTCGATTCCGCGAGTAGCTTCTGGAAGCTAATACGCGAGCGCGCGGATTACTACTACCAGGAACTCGTCCGTCCATGGTTGGTGGTGTTCCTTGCGGGACTTGCGTTCGCCGCTGCTCGCCGCAACTGGCTGGCCCTGCTTCCATTTGCGTGTTTCCTGTTACCGCTTGCCGCGGTCCGCTGGGCGCATGCCCACTATGCCGCACCCGCTGCCGGCCTGCTCATTGCTTTCCTCGTCTGGGGACTGCGCGCGCTCCGCCTCTGGCAGCGCGATTCCTTGTTGGGATTGCGCTGGTCGAACGTGCTGCTGGTGTTTGCCGTTCCGGCTCTCCTGTTGGGAAATATTGCGGAGATCGCGCAAGCACATCGCAATCCCCCGCCAAAGGAACCCTGGCATCTGGCGCGGGTGCGGCTGGTTCACCAACTCGAAGCCCTCCCCGGTCAGCATCTGGTACTGGTTCGTTATGGGGAACCCCACAGCGTTCACGCCGAATGGGTGTACAACCGCGCAGATATTGACGCTTCCAGAATCATCTGGGCGCGGGAAGTTTCCCCGGAAGAAGATCGCAAGCTGTTGGAATATTTTCGACAGCGGAAGGTCTGGGTGCTATATGCGGAAGAATACCCGGTACGTCTGGAGCCCTACCGTACGCTCCATTCCGGGCAGTCCTTGCAAGAAGAAGGCTCCGCAGCTATCAGACCCAGCAGCAACACTGCGCAGGCAACGCAGTAAGCCACCAGCCTCCATCAGAGAATCCCTTAAAGAAGCAGGAAAAAACTATGGCCGCGTGCGGCCTTCCCCGATCTGGAAGCGCACGCCTACGCGCGCGAAGATTGGGGCAGCAATGGTGCGTATCGGCGTGCGGCCAATGCTGTAGCGGCTATTGAACAGGTTCTCCGCCGCCGCGAACACTTCCACTCCGGGGCGAACGGCCCGCGATACCGAGGCATCCATGTTGAAGAACCTCTCCAGCGGGAACTGGTTCACATCGTCATCAAACTGCTGGCCCAGGTAGCGGCCCTGCAGGCCCACGGTGATCATCCGCGGGTTGGAATAAAAGAAGTCCATGGTGAACTGGTGCCGTGGAACCTGCGGCAGCAGCAACCCTTCCAGGGCAGTGTTTCCGGGGAACTGATCGACCTTGGCATCCGCGAACTGGTAGCCCATGCCAAAGGATGTGCGCGCGTTGACACGGAAGCGTCCATCAAGCTCCACGCCCTGCGAGTGCGTACGCCCGATATTGCGCCGCTGACGTGTAATCAGCGCCGGAGTCGTTGAGAGCGTAATGTTTCCCACTGGCCGGTAGATGCGGCTCCAGAAGTAGGTGCTGCGGAACTCCAGGCGTCCCGAGAGGCTTTGGGTAGTCATGGTAGCCTCGGCCCCGGTAACCCGCTCGGCGCGCAGGTTCTCGTTTGCGTTGGTCTGGACGTTGCCCACCCGGAACCCGCGATACAGCTCATTGAGCGTCGGCGCACGGAAGGCACGATAGCCGGATACCGAAAGCGTGACGTACTGGTTTACGCGCCGCAGCAATCCAAGGCGTGGGCTGAATGCGGACTCGCTGCGATCCGGATACGGAGTCAGGTTCGGGATATTCGTGGCAAACGGAGTAAGCACCGAGCGGGCATCGCGATTGCGCCAGTGGTCCACGCGTGCCGACCCAGTAAAAATCCAGTTGGGAGTAATGCGGAACAGATCTTCAAAGAACACACCCGCCGTGCTCTGGCGTCCCCCGGCGTGCAGCCGCGAGGTTGCATTCCCGTTGAAAAAGCCAAACTCGTCGGTCTCTCCCTCAATCTCGCGAATGTCAGTTCCCACTACAATCTGATGGTTGTGGAAGGTGCGCGACCACACCGCGCTGCCGCCAATCTGATACACCGGAACGCTTTGGTCACGCGACATCGTTTCGGTCGCGCGATTCGCGGAAACTGCGGTAAAGTTCTGGCGATAGTTCTGCGTGCCTCCGAAAAGCCGCAGCGCAATCGCGCCTGCCTCCGCCGAGGTCCAATCGAGGCCCGTCGAGAGCTGGCGGATGGTGGTGCTGTTCTTTTGCACCACGGTCCCATTCTTACGACTTTCGCCAAACATCGAACCATCGAGGAAGAAGCGCCCTTGTTCGCCAATGGTGCGTCCGATGCGCAGGCTGCCCGCCCCATGTTCAGAGTTGGTGACATCATCCGCCGGTCCGCGTGAGGCTTCTTCCAACGGAATGTAGCCTTCCGTGCGGAAGCCTTCGCCGGAGAAGCGCGCCGACCATTTGTCCCATCCCACGCTTCCCGTCAGCGACGCCATCGGGCTTTCCTGACTGCCCACAAATGTTTCGGCAGAGAGCGCGTAGCTGTCGAACAGGGGAGTCTGCACGCTCACCACGCCGCCCAGCGCATCGCTACCATACAGTGCGGAGGCGCCGCCGCGGCTCACTTCCACGCGCTCCACCGCCGAACGCGGAACGCGGCTCCAGTACACCCATCCGCCAAAAGGATCGTTGAGCGGCACGCTGTCCAGCAGCACCAGCGCACGACTGGCGCCGCTGGCGCCTACCCCGCGCATGGACACACCCTGCGCGGTTGGGTTGGAAGTCCTGCTGCCGGAGCGCCGGAACAGGCTGAAGCCGGGCACGCGGCGCAGTGCATCATCCAGCGCGAATGCGCCCGAGTTGGCGAACTCTTCTCCGCTCAAAACATTCACGGCAGCAGTGGCGTCGCTCATGACCACAGGAGTGCGTGCAGTCACCGTTATGCTGCTTGCTACGTTGCCCAGCGGCAGCACCAGCACCAGTTCTCCTTGTCCCGACGACCATGGCTGGGAGATCATTCCGAATCCTGAAGCCTGCACTTCCACGATTGCAGACGTCAAATCGCCAGCCTGCACTGAGAACCTTCCATCGGAGTTCGTGGTCGCAGTCCTTCGTTCGGAGCCCGACCGCAACGTAACTTCGGCGCCGCTTACCGCGGCGCCCGTGGGGTCCTGCACCACGCCCCTAACCTGTGCGAATGCGTGCGGCGTGGCCAGCACTCCAATGGCAGACATTGCCAGAACAAGAATAAGCCGAGAGGCTACGAGGCCGTAGTTTGTGCGCACAGATACTCCTAAAGTTTCTGAGAGTGTGCCCGATTCTCCCGGACACGAGCGAATACATCCGGGACAGGGTCTGTTATTTTGATCGAAAGATAGTGTACCGCGTGGATGCCGCTTGCGGGAGGTTTTACCGCGGGTACAGCATAGGGTCAGCGGCTCTGAGCATTTAGTTGTCTCCAAAGTGCCAGCTAAAACCAGCAATCCCGTGGTGGCTCTGAAACAGCGACTGGGTTTGGGAATTCACCAATTGAAGACGCTGCGTAGTGCGGGTGAACTTGTACTCCCCCAGCAGGTGGAGATTTCGCCAGAGGCGCATCTCAGGCCCGATGGCGAGCTGAACCACGCCGCCACCGCTCTGGTATCCCTGGTCCACAACCCCAAATATCTCGGTTTCAGCGTGGGAGATGGTTCCTACCAGCCCCACCCCCCCCG
>JBFXAV010000265.1:0-4785 GCA_050183935.1 Candidatus Korobacteraceae bacterium
GGATTTGCGCTTGCTGGCGGAGCGGTTTGCGCCGTTCCTTGGAAGAACACCGGCGCAGTGGCTGCTGGCCCGTGGCGCAGGTGTGGTGATTGCCGCTTACGAAGTAGCGGTGGTTTCCGCCATTGTGCAGCTAAGCCTGGCACTGCCGATGGCAATGTACTTTCATCGTGCTACTTTGCAAGCGTTACCGGCAAACGTGATCGCGGTTCCACTCACGGTGTTGCTAATGCCCTCCGCACTCGCTGCGCTGGCTCTGAGTTCTATTTCTGCGTGGATGGCGAAACCGTTTGCGCTGCTTGCAGGAGCGGCTCTCGATGGCATGGCTGACTCCGCGACGCTGCTGGGTACGGATCTCCGCGTCGCCACGCCGGAAGCGGCTATATGCACAGTGGCAGCAGGAACGCTCGCCCTCGCAATCTGGAGCGCACGCCGCCGAGTTGTGCTTGCTGCAACCGGGGTTGCGGCAGTGGCAGCAAGCGCTTTGTGGATTACGGCGGTTCCGCCGCATCCGCAGTTTCAGCCAGGAATGCTGGAAGTCACCGCAATTGACGTTGGCCAGGCAGACTCGATCCTGGTGGTCAGCCCCGATGGGCGCACGCTGCTGGTGGATGCCGCTGGCTCGATTGGCCCAGGAGTATCTGAATTTGACTTTGGCGAGGATGTGATCTCGCCGTACCTGTGGGAGCGTGGCATCACGCGACTCGACGCGGTAGCAGTTACGCATGCGCACTCGGATCACATAGGCGGCATGGGCTCCATAATCAAAAACTTTCAGCCTCGTGAACTTTGGGTGGGACCCAACGTGCTGACGCGGCAATTCACGGCGCTGTTACGGCAGGCGTCGGTACAGAATGTAGCAGTGATCTATCGTCGCGGTGGTGATAGCTTCCGCTTTGGGGAAGCCGAGGTACAGGTGCTGTCGCCTCCAGCGGACTGGAAGCTGGCAAAGCGGGTCAGGAACGATGACTCCCTGGTGTTTCGAATTGCTTACAAGGAATCTTCGGCAGTACTGGCGGCCGATGCGGAGCGCAGATCCGAACGCGCGATTGCTGCCCTGCCAGCTGAGTCCGTGCGAGCAGACCTGTTGAAGGTATCGCACAACGGCAGCGCCACTTCCACCACGCCAGAATTTCTCGCTGCCATCCAGCCAAAGCTGGCAGTGATCTCGGTTGGATTTCGCAACCAATTCCGGCATCCGCGACCGGAAGTGCTAGAGCGACTCAGCGAACAACGTGTGGCAACCTACCGTACCGATACGGCGGGCGCGGTTACGTTTTACCTTGACGGTAAATCAGCGCAAGCAGTTCGGCTCGGGAACGTTTCTTTGCGTTGATTGCCTGCGCCACGGAAAGCGCATTCCGTCAGGCAACATCGTCTTCAACAATGGAGTCGGGATGTTGAGGAGTCTCCGGTCCTTGCGGGTTGCTGTCGAAACGGCTAGCAATCAAACGTCGGGCTTCTTCCGCATGTTCGCTGGGAACGCGCACTGCAATGCCGCCAACACCGGGGAGAACATCGGGAGGAGCATCCAATCCGCTGAGAAGCGCGGGAATTCCGGAGCTTTCCAGCAGGCCCTTCACTACCAATGCCTCGGTCTCTTCCATGGTTTCAAATACGTCGACCAGAACTTCGTGCCCCTGGTCTGGGGTGGGCTGCGTCGCCATTCAATCCCTCCGAAAGTAGATTTTGATCTACCGCAATTAGATGCGCGTTGCTGGCAAACACAACAGACCGGACCTGCGAATTCCAGGTCATGCTATACCCAACACAAGCCTTGAGCGAGTACCAGAAGAGGAGGGTTCCCTTAATGTGCCCAGTTTTAGGGGGTTTTCCACAGGCAGAAACGAAAAAGCCGCATAAAATGCGGCCCTGAACCCCCATGAGTGCTTCTCAAGAACGAAATTGCTGATATAAGATTGCGAACAACCTGAGTGCTTAAGGGACTCAAGTATCCAAAGGAGGATTCATGGCAGCTGGCATGACAAAGACTCAGCTCGTTCGGCACATGGCCGAGAAGAACGGACTCAACAACAAACAAGCTGCGGCTTTCCTGGAAAGCCTGGCGGAAACCGCTGTAAAGGAAACCAAGAAGAATGGCGTGTTCGTCCTGCCCGGACTGGGCCGCCTAGTGAAGTCCAATCGCAAGGCGCGCACCGGCCGCAATCCGCAGACTGGTGAGCCGATCAAGATTCCTGCAAAGACCGTGGTGAAGTTCCGCGTGGCAAAGCAGGCCAAGGACGCAATCGCACCCAAGAAGTAGTTGGCGCCTGGCGCCACGCTGCAACGACGGCTCGAATACACATGCCGGCGGCAGCAAGTTGAGTCAGGGATGCGAGCCTGGATGTGGGCTCTGGACACGGGGAATGGGGTCAGCTGAGTGCTGGCCCCTTTTCTTTCTGGCTATGGCGAGCCGCCTCGTAAACCCAACAGGAATCTAGTTTCCTGCGCTGGCTGCCGAGGTCAGTGGCGAAGTGCAGTGCGCGCAACGGCGCGCGGCCAGCGGAATCTCGCTAAGACACTCCGGGCAGGCTTTCGTCGTTGGCGCGGCGGGCAGCTCATCTTTCTTCATGCGCGCCATAACGGAGTTCATGGGCAGGACAACAAAGAAGTACACCGCCGCTGCCACCATCAGGAATGAGATAAGGGCATTCAGGAACTCACCATAGAGAAACTCACTGCTGCCCACAACCAGCTTCCACTCCGAGAAGTTTGGTTTGCCTGCAATGGCTGCAATCAGCGGCGTGAGCAGGTTCTGCACAAACGCAGTAACCACCGCGCCGAATGCTGCGCCCATGACGACAGCCACGGCTAGATCTACCACGTTTCCCTTCATCAGGAATTGCTTGAAGCCTTGCAGCATCGCGAACCTCCATTTCGAATTCTTGTTCAGTGCGGGAAGTATAGAACGGCGCCCGGCAGGAGTCATCCGCCACAGCACCACCGCTGGATTCGCTAGAGGCGTCCCTAAGACAGGGTTGACCAGGAGCCAAAATCGAGTGCTGAGAGGCGGTCATCTTATAATTAATAGGTTGGCAGTCGGACCGGACGGTCGCTGCCGCGCCGTGGCTTGCCGCGGTTGCGGGAGAGGAAAGTCCGAACTCCGCAGAGCAGCGTGCCGGATAACGTCCGGGCATCCGGCGTCAAGGCTGGGTGACGGCCAGTGCCACAGAAAACATACCGCCACGGCTTCGGCCAGGGTAAGGGTGAAAAGGTGCGGTAAGAGCGCACCGCCCGCCTGGTAACAGGCGGGGCACGGTAAACCCCACGCGGAGCAAGACCAAATAGGGGAGGAGTTCTTCGGGCGCAAACCCGAAGGCGCGAGCCGGCTCGGTTCGCCTAACTTCCGGGTAGGTCGCTGGAGCGCCGCAGCAATGCGTCGCCTAGAGGAATGACCGTCCTGCCGGGCAACCGGCGGACAGAATTCGGCTTACAGGTCCGGCTGCCAATTTTTCAATAAGTTAGGGGGAATTTTAGAAATTCGTGCCAGATTTGTGCCATATAACAATTACATGGCAGCAGTTTTGGCACGCGCCTTTGCTCTCGGCTCATCGTTGACGGTCTCCCGGAACGCTTCCAATCCGCCATCCCGTATTTCCATCAACTGACGTACCCGCTCCTGAAGCACATTCACAAATTCCGCATAGTGCTGCTCCACGGTTTCAATGGTGTCGCCTAGCAGCTTGGCAACGTCATAGATGCTTGCGCCACGCGCCAGCATGTCAACCGCGAACGTGTCCCGGAACCTGTGAGGATGCAGATTGCGGATGTAGGACCGCAGAGACATACACGATGGCTTTAATCCAACGGAGCAGCGCACGGAGTACGCCGCTTTTTGGGGGCATGACACCGATTCAGTACAAACAGTCGCTAGGATTTTGGAAGATTCAATTGGTCAAAATGGGCAGCATTTCGCCGCTCGGCGTCCGATACGAGTTTGTCGAAGGACATCACTTCTACATAGACGCCCAATTCACGGTTGTATCCAAAAAAGCCCAAGCCATCCGGGGTGGGTCCAAGTGAAAAGAATCTGGCTTGCCTTGTCAGGCTAGGCGTGATGTCACACATGAGATAGGCATAAAACGGGGTATCTGGCTTGATCACGATTGGCCTGCCGCCGCGATCAGTTGCTTTTCCGCTCTTTATCAACTCTGCATAGCGATACGCTTGAGCAATCGGATTCTCTTCGTCTGTATAGTCATCTCGGGAAGGTCGCTTAAACTCGATAAGCACAACAGACGAGAAAGGTGGTGCTTCATTCACAAAGGCAGATGGCCCGTTGAAAATGATAATGTCTGCCCGTTCCTTGCTCGGCAGCTTAACCTCTTGCTTGTCAAAGCGAATGTCCGAGGCGAGATAGTAGTGATATGTTAGCTTCTCATCAATGATCCAGAGATTCATTTGATCGGGATGCACGTCATCTGAAGTTTTTTGTAGCGGAAAGATCAAACGATGAATGGCGCTTTCAAGTTCATACTTCCCCAGCTTGTTGATTTTTAGACTTGCTTTCAAGAAATCTAACGTCGCTTTTCGGTGAACAATATGACGCGCCAGCTTTGCTATTCCTGACTCGTTCCACTCCGTTAAAAACTTCGCATATTTCTCTTCAAACACATTCCAATCTACAGCCCCATGCTCCAATGAATTGAGAATTGTGTTGCTTTCGTCCCGGAGTTCCGCCTCATAAGCCTGATTAACTTTGTAAAGCTCGACATCAAGTTTTTCGTCCGGCAAATCGGGAGGAATGTTATCGAGAAGGTGCGGACGGTGCTTGACGACCGGTCTGTA
>JBFXAV010000266.1:0-4772 GCA_050183935.1 Candidatus Korobacteraceae bacterium
TATCGGAATGCTGATCTTGCATTTGTGAAGCGGACACGCATCGGTGAGCGTCAAGACCTGGAGTTAAGAACAGAAGTTTTTAACCTCACGAACACACCTGCATTTGCCCAACCCAATGGAACTCTGGGAAATGCAGCTTTTGGAACAATAACATCAACGGTCAGTGATCCGAGAGTTATCCAGTTCGGGATTAAATTCAATTTTTAGACTAATGAAAGAAATGAAAACGATTGCGTCCTGCCACGCTGGTGCTCTACTGCCCGCATTGTAACGTTCTATTTATCGACCCTGAGGGGTACCGTGCCTATATCGACGCTGCAGAGGCGGAACTCCACAGCGGACGCCTGCACTTAGTTAACCCTGTGGCGAGCGGCAATGGCTGAAGCGCAGCGTTAGGCGCCTCTCGAATGCGCCGGCCATCGCTTGCTAGCACGATCAGGACTGTCGCGCGCGTTCAGAAATTTTTCTGATTTGCTCAGACAACTCATCCTCATTCAAAATGGATTTCTGTTTAAGAAGGTCCACTAGTGCCTGAAACCGCAATTCAATCGAAGTATCGATCCTCTCATCCGAAACCGGTGATGGCTCTTTTTGAAGCACCGAAGTTGAATTGGAGGCCGTCAGACTCATGATGAAGTCCTCCAACCGTTGAGCGGATTCCAGCTCAACTTTGATGAACTCAACTCCGTTGCCCATAGCGGGATGGCTCGTACGAGTCAGAGCAAGTGCAGCGATGTGGGATTTACCGGGATTGATTGTGAGGAGGAGTTCGGTGCCCACCGGGAAAGGCGACATCGTTTCCAGATAACAGCCGTGCCGGCTTATGTCACTAACTTTCGTGGCCATGGAAAATTCAGTCCCGACTCGCTTCACTTCGGCGACACAGCTACATGGGTAACGCAGAGCCCGCCGTCGATCATTTGCTGGCCAGTCGGGCTTCGAAACTGCAGAAGGTTTCATTCCTAATTCCTTTGCCGGTTGTGGACTGTTAACTCGCGATTTCTGACTATGGACCTCTACAATCAAACCGACGACAATGCCCGTTCTAGAGGCCGACTCGCTTGCTGGTTCGCGGGACTCTTGGACCTATCCATGACTGACAGATCTCGGTATTGCTGAGCGCACGTCCGGCTCAGCATGCTATCGAGCCTTTTCTCTGTGTGGCTCTGGCTGACTCGCAAAGGTATCGGCGAGGGCTGACATGGCGTCAAGGTCTTCTTTCAAGAGCATGCCGTGGCGGGGAGCAATGCTATAGGCCGCTTCGATGACTCCTTTGTGAATTCGAAACAGGGAAGTGGAGTAGCATAATTTTTTCAACAAACCCGCACTAGACTTGGCCAGGAACAGCCTGCGAAGGGCCTCCGGATTGCTTGTACGAATCTCGAACCTGCGATCGAAGTACACGTCTCCGGTTTGAATCTGGTCTACCACCCTTATCGCCTCGGCGCTTGGGTTACGGCGAATTACGTTGAAACCGAAACCAACAGCAGCGTCGAGCCGAACCTGCAATTCCGGTTCATAGTCTGAGCTAGAAAACTTGATTTCGACTGATCTGCCGAGATATCTATTTTTGATAAGGACATTACTTCCAAAGCGCTTTGCTGAGTGTTTGAGCCGGAAGGGAAGTCCTTCTAGAGTTTGCTCAAGTTCCTGGAACCCAGAGCGGAGATGCCAACGGCGTAAGGCTCTGGTGAGCAAGGCGACTGTCGCCGTTGTGCTAAACACCAAGACAAGTGCCGGACTTGAATACAGATTCAGCACCCGGAACACTCGCTTGCTACTACGGTTGTCTTGACCGCGAGGGAACTTTTGCGAGGCAACTGAATGCGAGACGTGCCAGAGGTGTGGTTAATAGTTAGATGATGTGCCCGGATGAACATACTCCCTGTCCTAATTCGTGGTGTGATCTTGTGTACAACCGACCTCGGATCTGGGGGAGCATGGTCAGCGACAATGTTATAAAAACGCGGGTGACACTATACAGGTCAATACAGATGAACCCCGATCTGCAGTTCAAGGGAGAAAAGCAGCAGCGACTGTAGCTCTCCAGTTCCCGAAATGGTTCTGGGTGCTGAGCTATTAATTGAATTGAGAGCTTCAATTGTCATCCCGACGTTCGTAACCTCGTCTTTGGGAACAAACCTCGAATTTTATGGCTCAGTCCAGATTAATCTTCACCAGTTAAGGGCCTTTGGAAGGCACATATCCAATGTTTTCAGTCAGCACGCCGTAGCTGCCGCAAGTCAACACAGATAACATTTCCACAAGGAACAATATGTACCCTTATTTTTATTTAAACGAATGATGAGCTCATTTTCTTTACAGCGAACAAAGAAAAATTGGTGAGGCCCAAGTAGGCGAGAAGATGATCTGGTATGCTCTACCCAGAAAGATACACATCCATAGCTGGGTGTTCTACGCGGAGGTCGTGAACGGTTGGCGAGAAAGCGGGATGACTCCAAGCGTCCATCGCCAGAAGACCGGCGCACCCAAGACCAACGTTGCGATTCACTGGAATCAGAGGTAACAGAACTCTATCGCTCGACAGCAGGACGTCTCCTAGGATATGCCATGATTGTTGCCGGGAACGCAAGCCTGGCCCAGGAGGCAGTACAGGAAGCTTTCCTGCGTTACTACATCCAGCGCGTCAAGGGTGAACTGCCCGCCGGGGGGCACCGGTGGTTATTCCGCGTAGCCCGGAATTACATTCTCGACCACCACAAATCATCCAGCGCTCGGACGTCGGTGAGCCTCGAGCAGGCCCTCACCTATGGGGATGAGCGGCAGTCCCCACATGCTTTGCTAGAGCGATCCGAGGCCGTGACACGAGCACTTCGCATATTGTCTCCAAGGGAACTCGAATGTTTGCAACTCAGGAGCGACGGGTTCACCTACCAGGAGATAAGCGATATGCTGGGCATCGAAACCGGCACAGTCGCGTCTCTGCTGGCACGAGCAGGGAAAAAAATCCGCGAGGCATCTTCCCCGCGTGAAGTGTGCAAAGGGAATGGGACCGTATCATGAAACAATTAAGAAGGGAGTTTCATCCTTCCGAAGAACAAATGCTTGCCGCCCATGAGGGTGGAATGGCGCCGGAGGAATCCCGGAAGATTCGCGAGCATGTCTCGCTTTGCGTAGCATGCCGGGATCGTCTGTGGCAGCTTCAAGCAGGATTGCAGTCGTTTGAGATCGCCGCGTTCCCACCCATTCCGGACTCCGCGCTCGAGGCTGGACTGCGACATCTGAGCGAACGAATTTCCGCCTGGAACAAAGCGCATCCGGAGTTTGTAGAAACCGCGCCGACGCCGTGCGTGTCCCAGGCAGTCGACGTGTGCGAATGGTTGGTGTCCGAACTTAGCATTTATCTGGGCATGCGAGCCGCGAAATCGCTTGTGTTACAAGCTTGTAATCGTCCGGGGGTTAGCGCAAGCGATGTGACTGCTGTCGTCGAGCCGGTAATCAGCGGGTTCTTCGGGCGGCAGACAGGATTTGCGGTTGCGTCGCAAGTGGCCCGGCTCTGGAATCGGTCGCAGCACATAGCTGCACAGTCGGGAGCAAACCTATGAGCGTCCACCACGGCGGTTGGTCATCTCCGTTGGTGAGATGGATGCTGGCTATCGTAGTGGCACACCTTGTGGCTGGAGTTTTCGTACACACCTACTGGCTTTACACCGGAGACACTTCTTTTTTTCGATATTACTTTGGCTACCAAGGATCTCTTGTCCTGATTGGCTTCAGTGCTCTCGAAGTTGTTTTCGCCTATCTTGCGTATCGGGAATTCTGTGCTGGCCAGCCCTTGGGCGCCTCCTGGCTTTGTATTCTGATTGCGGGAGCGTGTCATTTTTGTGGTTCGATACTAGTTCACTTGCTTTCTACTCCTTCGGCGATTAACCCTCTTGTTTACCTTTTGCCGGCTTGGAACGAAGATTTTGCCAATCTGATGCTGCACTCAGGCAGGGCTGTGGGCGGCCCGGTGCAAATGGCGTTTTTGCTTTGGGGCCTTTTTCTTAGTCTACGCTTTTACCGCCGAATGGGAATGCTAGCCAAGTTGCAACCGATGGACAAACTGCTTGCCTGTGCGACCCTGGGGTATGCGGCTCTTGTGATCGGCGGAATCATCATTGGAGTTCGGAGTCAACCCGGCCCTGTTCAGTATTCCCAGATTCTTACCTGGCCCAACGATTACCTTCTTAGTATTTTGCTGCTGGAGGCCATCTTCTTGCGCCGCTCGGCCCTGGAGATGGGATGGGGTTATACCAGCAAAGTATGGGGCGCTTTTACTGTCGCCATTTTCCTCACCAGTTTGTGCAGCTTGTTGAATTGGCTCACGGCGTACGGAGTGTTGGATTGGAGAGGAACGGCGTTCGTCTGGTACTTGTGGTACCCCGCCAGCGCTGCATTCGCTATTGCCCCTGCCTACCAGTGGGAGGCAACGCATACTGCGCAAGTCCGATTGATGGCGGATACTGAAAGTCTGCAATTGACGACGGCCTAATTCGTGCGTTTTCGTTTACTACGGTTTGGACCAAGTACGACTTTTTCGGCATGCAAAAGTTAAGACTCCATCAGAACCCAGGTATTCCTTTTCTATGGATAGTTGCCTTCTGCTGCGTCTCTCTGTCGTCCCGGTGTTTTCCACAAGCGACGACCGGGATGATTGTGGGCCGGGTGACGGATATTCATGAACTTGCAGTACCCCTCGCCACGATTGAGGCCGTAAATCAGAGGACTGGGTTGGAGCAGCGAACGCTGACCAGTATTGCCGGTGAATA
>JBFXAV010000267.1:0-4725 GCA_050183935.1 Candidatus Korobacteraceae bacterium
ACCGGGGTACGTCGATCCTGCGCCTATCCTGGCCGCGGCATCGAAGGAGATTAATGAGCAGAGCCTGCGGTGCATCACGTCTTCCGGCACCGGCTACAGCGGTCCGGTCGGCCAGACGTTTGAAAACGCGGTGAACATCGACTGGCCGCGAAGCGACATGGAGAACTACACGCGCACCATCAACTGGGAGACCGGCACGAGCAAGGAAACGTTCGACCGGAAGCCGGGAAACAATCCTGCGTCCTGGAAGTATGGCCTCGGCTGGGTGGGTGGCACGCCGACGCAGCGAAACGCCCGCCAGACGCATATCGTGAATGGCCGGTACGCCTGGCACAGCGACGGCGATGGGCAGCCCGTCGCGGTACCGCCGGAGCTTGCCGAGGTCTACCAGCTCGACATCTGGCTGAACCCACACGGATTTCTGAAAGCCGCGCGGATGCCTGGCGCGAATCCCAAAGCGTTGTGGCGCTGGGAACAGATCGAAAAAGGGCGCGACGGCAACGTTGTCTCGCCGGAGAAGGTGCATGTCGTGGGGATCACGGTGCTCGGCAAGTACCGCGTCGACGCCACCATCAACAGCCGGAACATCATCACTCGTATCAAGGCGACGGTGAACGAGAACGTGCTCGGAGACTTCAACATCGAGCAGGAATCGACCAACTTCATCGCCGCTGGGGACTCGAAGTGGCCGATCGACTGGCACTCGCATCAGGGCTGGGATGACAACTGGCAGTTCTATTCCCAAAGCACTGGGCATAACGCGTACGGCGGCAACTTCCCCAAGGTCCAGGCCAACGTATGTAACGACCCGGTGCCCGTACCGGAGTCGGTAAGGCAGGCGCAGGCCCCAAATCCGGCGCAGGTGACCGTCGAGAAGATGGCCGATGGCGTGTACCTGCTGGGCGGCGGCCCGGCAAACAGCTACATGGTGGAATTCCGCGATTTCGTCGCGGTCTTCGAAGCACCGGGAAGCGAAGAGCGCAGCCTCGCCGTCATCGAGCAGATCGCCAAACTGGCGCCGAACAAGCCGATTCGCTGGCTCATCACGTCGCATCCGCACTTCGATCACATCGGCGGGCTGCGGACTTACATCCACATCGGCGCGACCATGGTCACGCACTTTTCGAATCTCAAATTTCTGAATAACGACGTCCTCACCTATACGCCGAGGACGGTGAAGCCCGACATTCTGTCACTCTGGCCGCCCACGGAAGTGGCCGAAGGCTACAACTACGAAGCGATTCAGGAGAACTTCGTCATCACCGACAACAGCCGCATCCTGCGCGTCTATTACGTGCAGCCGCTGCAGCACGTTGCCGGCATGTTGATGGCATATCTCCCGGCCGAGCGCATTGCGTTTGAAGCGGACCTCTTCGATACGCACGAGCCGCCTCGCGCGTCGCAGATGCCTGCGATGCGCAGCTTCTTCAACCAGGTGCAGCGGATGAAGCTCGACGTGACGACGATTGCGCCGGTTCACGGGAAGCCGGTTCCCTGGAGCACACTCGTCAACACAATGGGAACGGCCGCAAAGTCCGACTAGCTTTTGAACGAGCCGAAGAGTAGCGTTCTTGTCCCGAACAGATTGCGAACTTGTTCGCGATCTTACGACCGGCACGCACGATGGCACGTCTGGATGTGGGAGATCCCCCAATCAAGACCTGCGATGTATCTGACTTACATCTCTATCCCAGACAAGCAAGCTTGTCTGGGGCACCCCCGCCTTCTAAACTCACAATGTCGCGTTTACCGGGCCACCCGCCACCCCCGCCTTCTAAACTCACAATGTCGCGTTTACCGGGGCCACCCGCCAAGCTTGTCTGGCCCCCCCGCCTGTCGCGCTTACGTGGACCACCCGCCGGACCAAGTTCATGCAGCGTTACTGAGATGAATTTGCAGTTCGGATCGCACGTTTTTCTTGATTCTCACGCGTAACTGATATGGGTTTACACCGGGTGCTGTTAGCCGGAGGTAGAAGAGATCGCCTGTCTTAGGGGTCTCCAAGAAGAAATAGCCCCGCACGTTTGTCTGTGTTGAGGCCAGAACCGTGCTCCAATCCGAACTACACAGGGCGACTGTAATGCCTTCTGCCGGCGCCTTGGTAATTCCAATATCGGCATAACCAGCCAAAGCATGACTTACCGACACTTTTTCCTGTATGAACACCGTCGTCTGAGCGTGCCCAACGGATCCGGCAAGGATCACCAGAAAGCACACGACTAACAGCTTGTGCTTACGTTTCATAGTCACCGCTTGATGTGATTGTGCGTTCCCGATTTGACCGAGTGCCCTCGCCTTCTAAACTCACAATGTCGCGTTACCATTTCGCGTCCGTGCCAGTGAACCTAATCCCGAATAAAGCCTTCGGTCCAGCCTTCAACTCCTAGCTCGCGCTCGTGGATTTGAAAGCCTTCCTGGAAATCCACGAATCCGGGTTTATCTAGCCTACGGCGAATCGCATCCTCAGCTTGCCCCCTAGTTTCATATAGCCCAATAAGTAATTCGATATCATCGAACTCATCATGTTCTTGCACAAACCACAACATGTAAACCTTCTGAGCCACGGTACGCCCCTATCTCGCGCCTTTTCCCTTCGCTCACTTCTTCAGCTTTGTTCCTGTCACTCCGGGCCAGGTGCCCGGCGGGTGGCCAAGGCAATAGTCGTCTCTCTTTCACGCCAACATGGGGTGCCCCAGACGAGCTTGCTCGTCTGGGATTCTATTTTGCACCAATAGCTTTGCGAGCGACGAAGACGGAAAGAAACACGACATGACAGCAATCGTCCTGTTCTTGCCATACGCATAGTGCCAGGAACTGCTCCAGCGGCCGGTGGCCCAGGCAATAGTCGTCCCTCTTTCACACATACATGGCGGTATAGGCTTCGGCCAGAGAGTTCAAACTGGCAACACTAGGGCGCGCCAGTTCTTAATTTTTGCAGTCCGTATCCAAGTAAGAATTTTTGTTCCCGTCTATCGAACAGCGCGCACCAGCTATATCTCAAGTTTACCGTGTGGCCGCCATGTTCTCTGGTACGGCAGAGGCCGTGGCGGGAGCCGATTGTGCGGCGATCTGCTCCTGCTTTCGCCCGAGCCATAGACCGTTGAAAAGCCAGATCAGAGAAATGGGCGCGGCCACGAAGGAAACTCCGACGATCCCCAGGCCGAAAACTCCCATCAGTGCCCAGGACCATGCCCCAATCTGATCTCCTGCCCGGTAAACGAACGTGTCGATAAAGCTCTTGGCCTTGTAACGATCCTCGCGGGGGAGCACGGTGAACAGCACTTCGCGGGCGGGACGGGCGATGGCGTAGTTACCGGCGCGGCGCAGCGTCTGGAAGCCGATGATCACGGCTACGGTTGGCAGCATTCCCAGCGCGATAAAACCAGCCACGCTCAGAGCGGGGAGAAGGGTAAGGGTTAGAGCCACTCCCAGCATCTTCATTACGCGTCCGGTGAGGAAGAGCTGGACGCCCAGCGTCAAAATATTCACCAGCAGGTCAATCTGCCCGAAGAATGCGGTGCGGGCGGCGCGCTCGGTGAACATCCTGTCCACAATGCTGGCCTGCTGGAAATACAGGAAGGTGGAGAGGATGGTAAACAGCAGCATGTAGACGCTGATGTTCAGCAGATACGGAGACTTGATAGCATGGGTGATTCCAGCCAGCATGCTGCCACCGATGACGTGCTCCTGCTGGGCGAGACCCTTTTTCACGCGCAAGGCCTCGGAGAGCCGGGAAAGATTGCGCACGCTAAACACGGCAACTTCCAGCAACAGCCCGGAAACCAGCAAAAGATAGGTGGGGCCAATGGCTCCTACCAGGCTGGTGGTGAGCGAGGAGCCGGCAATTCCTCCCAGGGTGCCTCCGGCAGCAATGAACCCGAAGAGGCGTTTACCCTGGGTGCGAGTAAAGGCATCCGCCATGAAGGCCCAGAACACCGACACGACGAATAAATTGAAGACCGCCGTCCAGATGTAAAAAACACGCCCCACCCAAATATTTCCCGCGCCGGTGGCCACCTTGAGCAGCACAAAAAAAATCAGCAGGTTGAGGATGAAAAAGCGGTAGGTGACAGTCACGAACTTTAATCGTGGCAAGCGCGCGACCAGTGCCCCAAAGAACGGGTTCACCAGCATCATTCCCACCATGGTGCCAGTGAACAGCCAGGGAAGATTATTGACTCCGCCCGCCACTCCCATCTCGTCGCGGATGGGGCGGATTACGTAATAGGCGGACAGAACACAAAAGAAGTAGAGCCACGACCACGCCAGCGAGCTTACTTCCTCGGGCTGAACGTCGATTACCTTGCGAAGCAGCCGATACAACAGGCTGCCGTCTGCCGTGGAATCAGGAGCTGTATTCATGGTCTGGGAATATTCTCGTTTTAGACTGACCTTCTTCCCGAAGGTGAGCTAAGAGTTTAGGCCGAAGCGGCGCCGTTTCAGCCATTTAAATTGCCTGATTGTTCTTCCACGAAAGCGGAATGACTCTCCGGTTCCGGAGCTTTGTGCCTGGGATGGTTTCAGCCCTGGGGTTCTGGTAGTCTCACTGGTCAGCTTTGTTTTGGAAGAACGAATACACAGCGGGAACGGAATCATCGTCTTGCAAATCGTCTTGCATATCTTAGATCCTTGATCCTTCCCCCAAGGAAGCTGTACTGCTTGCGTCGATTGCCGCGCTGGTTCGAGGAGAGTTTGCGGTAATCGAAGCGTTTTCCGGGCTGTCAT
>JBFXAV010000268.1:0-4723 GCA_050183935.1 Candidatus Korobacteraceae bacterium
GCAAATCCAGGCGAAACTGCGCCATGGTTGGCGGCTGCAAAAGGTCGTAGCCGGTGGAATCCAGATAGCGCAAAGCTCGGTGATAGGGAAGGGAAGTTCGCTCCAGCCATGGCACTGCGATACCCACGATGGCCAGCACGGAAAGAAATGTGAGCTGGAAGCTGGCCTCGAATAGCGCTCGCGGGTCAGCCGCCAGGAGGACTAAACTCGCAACACCGACTGTGTTCAGCAATGCCTGGTCGCGGTATAGCAGGCGCGCGCCCAGTCCGGCGGCAAGCATGAGCGTGGCGCGAACTACAGGTATTTCAGCGTTGGCCACAAAGGCGTAACCGGCGGCCAGAACGAATGCGGCCAGAGACGCAACTACTTCGCCAGTTCCCAGGCGGCGCATGATCCATAGGACAACCAGCGCCAGGATGCCGACGTTCATCCCCGAGACCACAAGAATATGATACGTGCCGGCGCGCTGGAAGTCCGTGCGCACAGGCCGCTCCACGTAGGACCGCTCTCCAATCAGCATTGCGTCCGCGAGCGCCGCCTGTTGTGGCGTCCAGACCGCGTGTATGCGTTCCACAATTTTCCTGCGCAGCACGTTGCGCCATCGTTGCAGCGTGCTTCCAGGCGCAGGCTCGAGCATCGTGATTCGGTTGTCTCCGGTGGCAGCCGTCAGGGTAATGCCGCGCGCGGCAAGGTAGTCGCGATAGTCCCACGCTCCGGGATTGCCGAAATTCCGCGGAGTGCGCAGGCGCGCGGCAAACCGAACACGCTCGCCATAGCGCAGGATGCGAGTGCCTTGATTCAGTTCATCCTGGTCGTCCTCGCGCATTCCGGTATCGCGGGCGTAAACACTTAACCGTAAACCGGTATAAAGCGAGACCTCGTGACCATCCTTCCCGACGGACTCGACCTGCAGATCGACTACTTGGCGCGATACCGAACCTACCTGCCGCAGCACGCCATCGGCTGTCACCATTCCGGTGACGGTTACCTCATCACCCTGTGCGAAAGATTCCGCGAGACGTGTCTGCAATTGCCTATCGAACGCGTGGGAACGCCCGGCATAGCTGAGTGCTCCCGCGGCAGCGACGGCCATTGCCACTAGAAAAACCGCTACACGCGGGTGGGCGCGGCGCAGAAGCATCGCTGATATGGCGAACGCCAGGACGGCAGCCATCCAGAGTGCGGGTGGGCGCCACCACTGCCAGCCGGCGAGAATGCCGCACGCAAAGGCCAGCGCGGCCCAAAGCATGGGATACCTCGGAGTCGCCAGATTCCGCCATCGCCGCGCCATAAGAGCGCACGATTATACCGTTTGCGCGGGACGTGTTCCTTTACGCGCGCCGAAAGCGCAGGACACTTTCAATATGGAATGTTTGTGGAAACAAATCGAAGAGGTGTGCCTGTTCGATGCGATAGCCTGCCTGGGCAAGTGCCCGTGAATCCCGCGCCAGAGTTGGAGGATCGCAAGAGACGTAGACCACCTCTTTCGCTCCCAGAGCCGCCAGCTTGCGTGCCACGTTCTCACCCAATCCCGCACGCGGCGGATCGACCACTACCGCATCGAAGCGAGTCTGCTGCTTCAGGCCGCCCAGGAAGGCCTCTGTCGTAAGCTTGCGTGCAACTGCGTTGTTGGGAAGATTGCGCTTGAGATCGGCAAACGACGAGGAGTCCACTTCCACCGCCGTCACCCGCTCGAATGAGCGCGCCAGTGGCAGCGAGAACAACCCCACTCCGGCATAAAGATCGAGCACGCTTTCGCCGCGCAAGCCTCCCGTAGCTACCTGAACGATCGCATCCGTTAAAAAACGGTTCGTCTGGAAGAACGATCCTGCACTTACGCGGTACTCTGCCGTGCCGACACGGTACAACATCTCGCGGGAGCCAAACTCCTTGCCGGAAATTTGCCTCATTTCTTTACGCGTGATTTGGCCGCGCCGCATCTCCTCAAATACCGTAATGCTTGCAATCTCCGGCAGCGCCTCACGCAAAGCGCGAGCAAACTCCCCAAGCTGGTCGCTGTTATGCGAACCACCAGCAACTGTGAGTTCCAGGAGAAGGCGTTGGTCCTCCGCGTCCGAAAAGAACTCGACCTCGCGAATTCCGGTGAGAACATGCCCGCTCTCGCCCAGGCCCCACAGAACACTAATAGCGCGATTGATCAGCAGGGAACTGATGGGGCACTCACGCACCGCCAGCACTTCGGTCGAGCGCATGCGGTTGTATCCCATCATAAATTCATGGCTATTGGCGCGAACCCGCATGCGGGTGCGGTTGCGGTAGTTCCAGGGAGGTGAGGGGTGAACCTGCACCGAAGACGGAAGCTCCAGCTTAGCGATGCGCACGAAGGTCTCGCGCAGGATGCGCTCCTTGATATGCAACTGGTTCTCGTAGCCGGTGTGCTGGTAGTGGCAGCCGCCGCATTCACCGAAGTACGGACACGGTGGAGGAGTTCTCGCCGCGGAAGGCTCCACAACCGCCACCATGCGCGCCCGGGCGAAGCCGGACTTGTCTTCCACCAGTTCCGCTTCGATGCGTTCACCATCCAGCACGAAGGGAACAAACACGGTTTTGCCAGGACCTTGTTCATGGGAGGCGCGAGCAGGGTCTGCCCAGCGTGCCAGGCCATCTCCGCCGTAGATGAGTTTTTCAATGGTGAGGAGCATTGCGCGAGCTTCGTCCAACCAGCCTACATGTAGAACAGGCTCAAGCGTGGCACGCCATACTTCTCCAGCAATTTCTTCTGAAGATATTGCTTATGGAGCTGCTCGATCTGCGCGCCGGACATCTTGCGCCGGTACGGCGACAGCTCGCGATCCGCTTCTGCCCGTATTGCAACAATGCTGTCGTCCGCAGTTGCCGTGAGCAAAGCGGCAAACAGCTTTTCTTCCATCACTGTGAGCCGCCGTTCCAGGTCTTCCAGCCTGAGTTTCTGCTCCCCCGCCTCGACGGAGGCCGCCATGTCACGCAGCGCCGATTCCGCTTCGAATACAGTAGCAATCGCGGATGGGGGAGTGTTTCCTGCCGATAGAAAGTCGGCGTTGCGCCTGAGATACGCGGCCACAACAGCAGGCTCAAATCCTGGACTCGGCTGGTCTACGCGTGTGGCTCCCACCTCTGCCTCCTGCATTTCTTCGGAGGCGGCGAGCACCTCCTGCGCGCAGTAGGCGAGTCCGTTTACTTTGCGTGTCTTCGAAGGACGCCGCTCCCACATCTCAAAAGCCGCGTCAATGCCTCGCAGCACGGCTTCCAACGGAATCCCCGCATCCTTCCAGGTTTCAATCAGTGCCCAGTCGAGTGTGGAGAGGAGCAGCAACGTTCCCCGTCGGCGCTGGAAGTGCTCTTCGATTTCGGTGAAGTAATTGAAGTAGTTGTCCAACGGATCTTCTATAGGGCAGCTATTTCGCTGCACGCCGTCGCGAGTTTCCTGCATTACGCGTCCAGATGATGCGCAACCCCTCGAGCGTGAGCAGTTCGTCGGCTTCGCTGATGAAACGCGAGTGCCCGCGAAAGAGTCCCGCCAGCCCGCCGGTGGCAACTACGCGGGTTCCCGGTCCCAGTTCGGATACCAGGCGTTCCAGAATTCCATCGACGAGTCCCAGATATCCATAAAACAATCCCGACTGGATGCTGCCTACCGTGCTCGTGCCAATTACCCGCTCCGGCTGGCGGATATCCACGCGTGGCAGACGCGCAGTCTGCGAGAACAGGGCTTCGGCGGAGATGCCAATACCAGGAGCGATCACCCCGCCCATGTACTCGCCCTTCGCGGAAATAGCGTCGAATGTCGTGGCCGTGCCAAAGTCCACCACTACACACGGACCGCCATAGCGCTCAAAAGCAGCCACGCCGTTCACCACTCGGTCCGCGCCAACCTCCGATGGATTGTCATAGTGCACCGGCATTCCCGTCTTAATTCCAGGCTCCACAAATACCGGAGTAGTACGGAAGTACTTCTCGCAAACATCGCGCAGGGTGGAATCCAGCGGCGGCACCACAGAAGAAACTATGATGCCGTGAATTCCTGCTGGCTCCAACTCCGCCATTGAGAAGAGGTTCCGAAACAGCACTCCGTATTCATCAACAGTCTGCTGCCGCAGCGTTGCCACGCGCCCATGTGCCAGTAAGCGGGGCCCGGCTCCGGCCTCGGCTGCTGAGGCCGCAGTCACCTCAGCCGAGGCATATACGCCGAGCACCGTATTGGTATTGCCTACGTCGAGAACAAGGAGCATGGGTAAGGCTTGCCCAACTTACGAAATCTTATCTACAAAGAGAACCACTGCGATCCTTCGACCGTGAGCAATCAAGAGACACACCGGCGAGGACCTATAACTTCCGCACGCCTCCCGAAAGCACAATCTTCACGCCATCATGGGTGCGTACCCGCAGGAACCCGCGCTCATCGAGCCCCTCGGTCACTCCTTCGAAGCCACCGTTTTCCTCCACGTGGACCCGCATGCCACGCGCATACGAGGACCTGTCTTCGAACCGTCGCAAGATCAAATCGCGCGGCTCCGTGCAGAACAGGCAGTACTCGCGGTCGAGCGATTCTAGCAGAGCAGCCATCAGCTCCAACCGGGACCAGTCGAGCCCAGTTTCGCGTCGCAAGCTGGTGGCGGTGTCCTCCAAATCGGAGGGGAAACTTTCATGATTGACATTCAAGCCGATTCCCACCACTGCGAAGCGTACCCGCGCCGCGTCGGCGTTCAGCTCCACTAAAATCCCA
>JBFXAV010000269.1:0-4720 GCA_050183935.1 Candidatus Korobacteraceae bacterium
CGGGGAGAAGGACTTCGAGAAAGTCTGAGAGAAGCGCCTGCGGCGTTTTCCAGGCGTAAGAAAGGAATCTTTCGCTTCATGCTTACGATGTTGCTTGTCTCGCTGTTGGTCGTGTTTCTCTCCATTCAGCTTTCCAGTATCTCCACCACGATCTATCAGCACCGGACCATGGCGCACAAGGGGTTGAAGCTGCACCCGGCGGTGGCGGCGCTGATGAAGTTGCAGATATGGATTTTTTCGGGGCTTTCAACGCGGGAGTGGGTTGCGGTACACCGCAAACACCACCACTTTACGGATCAGGAAGGCGACCCGCACAGCCCACTGCTGAAGGGGCTGTGGAACGTGCTGCTGCTGAATGCGTATTACTACTCGCAGGAGAGCAAAAATCCGGAGGTTTTGGAGAAATACACGCGAGACATTCCTCCCTCGCGCGAGGAGGCTTTGTTTGCCTATGGCCCGATTGGGGTTTCGATAGGCGCGGCAATGTTCATGACATTTTTCTGGCTGCTATTTGGCGGCTGGGCTGGGCCATTGGCTGGACTGATTGTGTTCATTGTTCAAGGCGTGGGCTATGTTTCCATGAACGCCGTGATCAATGGCGCCTGCCATGCAGTTGGCTACCGCAACTTCAACAACACCGCGACCAACATCCGGCTGGTGGCATGGCTGAGCGGCGGCGAGGGGCTGCACAACAATCATCACCAATATCCGTCCGCTTCCAAGTTCAGCATGCGCCGCGGTGAATTTGATCCTGCATGGCCGGTCATCCGGCTGCTCGCGGCACTTTCGCTGGCGGAGCCGTTGCCGCTGCCGGAGTCCGCCTTGAGCGAGAGCCGCTAGAGCCCGCTGCAATACCGGCAGGCTCCAGGAGCACGAAAATGCAGCGACATTCGTGGACCTGACATCTGCGGTTTCCTCCGACGCATCAGAACGAACATAGGGATGCGAAGATGCTCGCAGTCGTTCTGGCCACCGCAATAATCCTGATAATCTGGGAAGGGTATCTGTTCCACCGCAACCGGCAGCGCGGGCGCGAAGTCGTGAGCTGGCTCAAGCAGGTGGTTCGTGGCCACGGAGAGATCGTCGGGATCGAGTGGGCCGGGCCGGAGAGTTTTCGAGCGGGACTGGATATTTGTTCCGCTGTATTCCGGCGCGCGCAGGTGCTGGTTCACCTGCGTCCCTGCTTGCCTGTATCGTGGATATGGAGCCGCTGGGGGAAGCGCGAGGAGACACTCAGATTTGAAGCCGATTTCCATTCCCCTCCGGGCTTCGCGCTGGAGGTCCACAATCACCGATGGCGCGCTCCTCGCGGGCAAAGGGTAAGCGGCAGTAGCTGGACCGAGTTCCGCCAGATTGGCCCCTTCGTCCTGACCACCCGAACAGACTGGCAGCAGGAAATCACCAGCATGCTGACTTCGCTGGTCGCTTCTCGGGATTGTAATTTTCTGTCTGTCCGCTTCAGCCGGACCTCTCCCCACTTTGTTGCCACCATTCCGTTGGAGGCGCTTTCCCCAGAGTGCCAGACGGCGACAGAGTTTTTCTTTGTTCTTCGAGAGCTTGCTTCTTGTGGTTCGGCCTCCCGCTCTTGACCCAGCAACTTTTGACGCCATTGTGGGATCCAGCGCCAGATTCCTGGGTCGCATGGCCCGGCGAAGGTTCGCCGGGCTTTTGTTCGGAGCGTTTCTGGTTTCGCTGTTGTGGTTGAATAGACACTGAGCGCCACTGCGCGACGGGGAGATTTATGTCGATCACCAAGCTGATTGGAATGCTGCGAGGAGAGGGAGTAGCCCCGGCAGCCACGTCGGCGGATACGGAAACAGTACGCAAGATTGTCCGGCAGCTTGATGAAATGGCCCCGGAAAAAGCCCGTTATGTAGCTGCGTTTGCCTACATCTTGAGCCGTGTAGCACGTGCCGATCTGGATATTTCGGATGAAGAAACCGCCCAGATGGAGCGGCTGGTTGTCGGCTTGAGCGGGCTTCCGGAAGAGCAGGCGATTTTAGTGGTGCAAATTGCCAAGACCCAGGCGACATTGTTTGGAGGAACGGAAAACTTCCTGGTAACGCAAGAATTTCGCAAGATGGCCACGCCCCAGGAAAAGCTGGCACTGCTGGAGTGCCTGTTTGCGGTTTCCGCCGCGGATGAATCCATTTCCAATGCCGAGGATCGAGAAGTTCGGCAGATCGCCAGCGAACTGCAGCTTACCCATCAGGACTTCATCAATGCCCGCATCATCTACAAGGATTACCTGGCAGTGCTCAAGGGCAAGTAAACCCTTACGTTCTGCGTTGATCCTTGTACCGGGACAGGAAGAGTAACCGGGCGTGGGTGACCGGAGGACGGGCTTTCCACTATGCTGGCGTAAGCGTGTCCGAGACCTCCAAGCAGGCCAGTCAGGAAGTGCAGGGCAGAAGTTCGCGGCGTCCGGCGGCGGGAGCCCTGTTCCGTCATCCCCAGGCAGCGGCAGTCAATCTGGGACGCATTCGCGAGCGCCTGCCTGGCGGCCTGTTCGATGCGCTCACAACGCTGGTTGCGGATGTGCCTGATCCGGATTCCGCACTGAACCTGTTTGAACGCCTGATCTCCGACCCCGCCGGAAGCATTGTATCGCTGCTGAATCGTTCCCGCCCGTTGTTGCACTATGCGCTCGTAGTTTTTGGATACAGCAATTACCTGGGCGAAACTCTGCTGGGCAACGCAGACCTTTTTCATGCGCTGGGTCGCGAGGGGGCGCTGGACCGCTCGCATTCCCTGGAAGAGTTTCGCGAGAGCCTGGCGCGCTTCCGTTCACGATCTTTTGAAACGGAGACCACCCTGTTACTGGCGCGCTTTAAGCGACGCGAGTACGTGCGCATCATGCTGCGCGATGTGCTGGGCATCGCCACTCTGGCCGAAACGACAGCAGAAATTTCCACGCTTGCAGATGTGGTGATCGAAGAGGCGCTGCGGGAAGCAGAGGTAATGCTGCGCAACCGGTTTGGAATTCCCCAGCACAAGGACGCTAACGGGCGAGTTGTGAACACGCAGTGCGCGGTGCTTTCCCTGGGAAAACTCGGCGGGAACGAGCTGAACTACAGCTCCGACATCGATTTGTTGTTTCTCTACGACGATGGTCCCGCGGAGGGGCAGGGAGGTTCCACGGAAGGAAGCGGAGACGATCGCCCTGAACCGGACAATCATTCCGGGCTGGACAATCGCGAGTGGTTTATTCGTCTGGCACAGCAGGTAACAGAACTGCTCTCGCGGCTGACGGCTGAAGGATTTACCTTCCGCGTGGATCTGCGCCTGCGACCCCAGGGCCGCGAAGGAGAGCCTGCAGTGGGTTTGCGGCGTGCCGTCCGCTACTACGAGGAATTGGCCCACGACTGGGAGCGGCAAGCCATGATCAAGGTTCGCCACTCGGCCGGCGATCTGGCGCTAAGCCGTAAATTCATGCGAGGCGTACAGCAGTACGTGTACTCGGAAGACGTTAACTTCTCCGCAATTGAAACCGCGCTGGAGACGCGTGATCGCATTTCCCGGCGGCGGGTGGCGGCGGCTCGCGGCGACAGCATTGACGTGAAGCTCGATCGGGGTGGAATCCGCGACATCGAGTTTCTGGTGCAATGCCTGCAACGGGTATACGGCGGAAAAGAGCCGTGGCTGCGTTCGGGCGGAACGCTGTTTTCTCTTTCTAAACTGCACGACAAGCAGCACATCAGCGGCAAGGACTTCCATGAGCTTACCAACGCCTATCAGTTCCTGCGCGTGCTTGAGCACCGGTTGCAACTGAGGCAGGGGCAGCAGACGCAGAGGCTTCCGCAATCCGAGGACGAACTGGTGGTAATCGCACGCGCGGTAGGCCCGGTGCTGGCCGGACAACCGCGCACCATGAACCTGGTGGAAACCGTGCGGAGGCGTATGGCGGCGGTGGCGGAAATCTACAACCGCATCATCCATCACCAGCAGTTCCAGCAGGATATTCATCCTCCCGATTTGAGTTCGCCGGCGCTGAGTGGTGAACGCTCCGACCGGCAAATTCTGGAGCAGATTGCACGAGAAGCCCCGGATCTGTACGCCGCGATTGTGCGCGAAGAGGTATCGCTGCACACACGGCGCAACCTGCTGCGCTTCCTGAGCGCCGCGGCCACGGATGCCGGACGGCTGGGCATGGTGCTTCAGGCTCCACAATCGCTGGTGCGAGCGCTGGATTTGTTTCGATTGAGCAATTTCCTTACGGATATTCTCGCCCGCTATCCCGAAGAGCTGAGCGCGCTGGAACACATCCGGCCACAACAAAAAGACCAGAACGGCGCTGACGGCGTGGTGTTCGGTTCGCCTGGCAAGCCCGAGGTAGTGTTGACGTGGATCGGGTCGTCCAACTTGAGTTATGGGCAGAAGCTGGCAATGCTCCGCAACCAGTACCGGCGCTGCGTGTTTGCCTCTGGGGCGCGCGATTTGCTGGAACCGCGCAACGTCTATATCTCCCTGGAGGAGACCAGCGCCGCCGCCGATGCCAGCGTTGCCGCGGCGCTTGCTATTGCCGGCGATCCTGCGGGGTTTTCCGTTCTGGCACTGGGCCGGCTGGGCACCTTTGAGTTCGATTTGCTCTCGGATGCGGATTTGCTGTTTGTCCATGACGAAACCATGGACCCGGGATTAGCGCGACAGGTAGCGCAACAGATCGTGCAGATTCTCTCTTCCTATACTAGCGAAGGCACGGTGGTGGCCGTGGATGCCC
>JBFXAV010000270.1:0-4717 GCA_050183935.1 Candidatus Korobacteraceae bacterium
TTTCCGCCAGGTGGCGGATGACATGCTGGACAACGAAACCGCCCACCACGTAGAGGAGCAGAAGGCCGCTCTTGTTGCGCATCCAGACTGGGCTGAGGGCCACTATCACCTGGCGCAGCTGTATCGCGTGCAGCAGAAACGCGATGCCGCCAAGCGCGAGTTGTTGATCGCGCTGGAGAAAAAACCAACCCTTGCCGACGCTCACATGGCGCTGGGAGAAATCTATCTTGCCGAAGAGGACTTCGATCGCGCCCGCGAGCACGCCGAGTTCGCTGCTCAGTTCGGAAAATCCCGTTTACTGGACCAGATGAAGCGCTGGCGAGCCGCCAAATAGGTCATCCTGAGCGTAGCGTAAGGATCTGCTTGTAGGACCGCCGCAAACTGCACATTACCCAGTCTTTTCTGTGTTTGTCCTTTCGCCGTTCGCTGCGGTAAGCTGCCTTGGGGCCCGAGCGAAGCGTGTTGTCAGGCGTGCTCGGATATGAGGCGTCTATGTCGGCCGATATTCGGGAGCGGGTGATCTCTGCAATCTCTTCTGCCCAGCGAATTCCGCGCGAGTCCATCCGGCCGGAGAAAACGTTCGAGGAAATGGGCCTCGACTCCCTGGATGCCATGGGAATTCTGTTTGCATTGGAGACCGAGTTCGACATCTCCATTCCCGACGATGCCGCCCGCTCCATCCGCAGCGTGGCGGACGCGGTACGCGGCATCGAGGTTCTGATGGAGCAGCAACGCCCGGATAGTAAGTGAGTTTGCACATGCGGCGCGTAGCCATTACCGGCATCGGCGTGATCTGCGCTCTTGGGCACAATCTTCAAGAAACCTGGGATGCTCTGCGCAGCGGACGCTGTGGCATTGGACCTTTGCAATCCATGGATGGCGCCGCGTTGCGCTTCTGCAACGCCGCCGAAGTACGCGGATACGACGAAGCCGTGCATTTGGATCGGTCCCGTGCCGCCTCCACCGATCGCTTTGCGCAATTCGCGATCATTGCGGCCCGCGAGGCCTTGCGGCAAAGCGGCCTGGAGTTTTCTCCTCGGTTGTGCGCCCGCACGGCGGTGGTTACCGGAAGCGCGGTGGGTGGGAAGGGCAGTGAAGACGCGCAGTTTCTGGAAGTTTATGGGAAAAACGGCCGGGTACACCCGCTGACCGTTCCCCGCGCAATGGCCAACGCAGGAACCAGTGCCATTTGTATGGAATTAGGCGTCACCGGCCCGGCATTTACGCTTTCCACGGCATGTGCGTCGTCCAATCACGCGCTCGGCCAAGCATTCTGGATGGTGCGCAATGGAGTCGTTGAGGCCGCCATCGCCGGCGGCAGCGAGGCTCCTTTCAGCTACGTCCATCTCAAGGCTTGGGAGGCCATGCGCGTGGTTGCCCCGAATACCTGCCGCCCGTTTTCCCGCGACCGTCAGGGCATGGTGCTGGGCGAGGGTGCGGCCATGCTGCTGCTGGAACCGCTGGATGCCGCAAAAGCGCGCGGCGCAGCGATACTGGGTGAGATCGTGGGCTTCGGTATGTCCTCGGATGCCAGCCACATCACGCACCCCAGCGTGGAAGGCCCGGAGCAGGCCATGCGCGCCGCCCTCGAAGATGCTAGCCTGGCCCCGGAAGCGGTTGGCTACATCAACGCCCACGGCACCGGCACAATCATCAACGACCGTGTGGAAACCCAGGCTATTCACAAGCTCTTTGAAAGTCATGCCGGGAAACTGGCGGTATCCTCGACAAAATCGATGCATGGCCACGCCCTCGGCGCCGCTGGCGCGCTGGAAGCGGTGGCAACCGTGATGGCTTTGAAGCAAGGTCTTCTGCCGCCGACGGTCAACTTCAGTCAGCCGGACCCGGAGTGCGATCTGGATGTCATTCCCAACCAGCCGCGCGAAACTCAGATGGAATACGCGCTCTCCAATTCGTTTGCCTTTGGGGGGCTGAATGCGGTGCTGGCTTTCCGAAGATAAACATCGCACTACCCGGCCTTTGCTGCGATCCGCTCTTCGGCGACCTCCACTTCATCCACGCCGCGGAAACTGAACAGCAGCTTCACCAGATATCGCGGAGGATGCTCGGATGTCTGCCGCACGATGGTTCCAACGGCATCGGTGACCGCGGAGTGAAAGATTACCGAGCCCACTTGTATCCCGGCGAGGTTCACGCGCACGGACTGTCCTGGCTGCAGCATTGCAGCATTGTTTCGCACTTGGGGGACACAATCAATGCTAGTCGTCCTACGACGACCGCGCGCGACATTCGCGATTGGGCGGGCCCGGTTTTCTTGCCCATGACTTGCGCGGCAAAAATCGCGGTTACGCGAACAGAAACTGCGCTGGCATGGTATAAAAGTCGGTTGCCAGTTTCACGCGGGTGTTGCGAGGCGACCGGAGGAACAGCGAAGCGGCTGTTGGTTTCGGGGTCTCACGCGCAGGCAAGAAGTTCAGCCAGCGTCTGATCCGCATCATATCTTGAGAGGCCCTATGTCGAGCTCTACTCTGACCACCCGAGGTCTGGAGGGCGTCGTCGCCACGACGTCCGGCATCTGCTACATCGATGGAGACCGTGGTGTGCTTGCCTACCGCGGTATTGACATCCACGAACTGGCAGATCGATCCAACTTCGAGGAGGTCTGCTACTTGCTTTGGTATGGCAAGCTGCCGAATCGCGCCGAGTTGCAGACCGTTAGTCAGGCGCTGGCAGAGGAGCGCAAGCTCGACCCGGGAATCCTGAACCTTTTGCGCCAGGCGCCGCGAAACGCCCTGCCCATGGATGTGCTGCGCACTGCGGTGTCCGCGCTGGCTTTCTACGATCCGGAATACAACCAGAACGACCTCCCTGCCAACAAGCGCAAGGCCATCCGTCTGACCTCACAGATTGCCATGATCGTTGCCGCCTACGATCGCATTCGCAAGGGACGGCCGGTCGTGGAGCCCGACCGCAAGCTGTCGCACGCCGGAAACTTCGTCCTGATGCTGACTGGCGAGCAGCCTTCCAAGACTGCCGAGCGTGCGCTGGACATTGCTCTCATTCTCCACGCCGATCATGAGCTGAATGCCTCCACCTTCGCGGCGCGCGTGACCGCCGCTACCTTGTCCGACATGCATTCGGCGGTGACCTCCGGCATCGGCGCGCTGAAGGGGCCTTTGCATGGCGGCGCCAACGAAGCTGTCATGATCCTGTTACAGGAAGTCGATAAGGCTGGTGGAGATCCGGTGGAGCATGTAAAGGGCCTCCTGGCGCAAAAGAAGAAGATCTCCGGCTTTGGCCATCGCGTGTACCACACTGAAGATCCGCGTGCTACTCACCTCCGCCACATGTCGCGCGAATTGGGCGAATCCAGCGGTCAGCCCAAGTGGTTCCAGATGTCGCAGAAGATTGAGGAGTTCATTAAGGCTGAGAAAAAACTGAATGCCAACGTGGACTTCTATTCCGCCTCCACTTATCACGTCCTGGGCATTGATGTAGACCTGTTTACACCTCTCTTTGCCATGTCCCGCATGAGCGGCTGGACGGCGCACGTGCTCGAGCAGCTTGCCGACAACCGTCTCATCCGTCCTCGTGCGGAATACACCGGTCCGCAGTACCCCGCGCCGTATGTGCCTATCGAGCGCCGTTAGCCTCCGGTCGGCGTTCCGCCGTTAGCATTTAGGAATCAGCATTCGGCATTCGGGCGTCCGAATCCAGTGCTAAAGGCTGCGTTCTGTTTGCTCGCTCTTCCTGCCCAAACTGGAATCCTTCCGACGCTATTTCCTAAAACCGTGTTGCATCGGGGAACATTCCCTTATGTAACCGGGGTAGAGGCTGGGAATTGTGCAAAACTGTGTCGGAGTGCCTAGTTAAGGAGCCGGAATGCAAGGCGGTACACGCGACGGAGCCAGTCCGGAAAAAGTTGCAGAGCAGCTTCAGCGCCTGCGTACGCGCGACCTGCAGCTTTGGTCGATTGCCTTCATGACGATGTTGGTGTTGGCCCTCGGCATCATTACGTTGATTCTTCCCAACGTTCAGGGGCCAACCCCCATTTACATCGAATTTAGCTACCTTCCGCAGCTCGCTGCCGGGCTGATTGCGCTGGTGGTACTGCTCAACCTTTATCTGGCAAACCAGCGGCGTCTCGGAGACACCAAACGCGTGGAACTGGTCCGGGATGCCACGGTGCAGGAGGTCCTGCGGCAGGCGATCGTTGTCGATCCGATTACGCAACTGCTCGACCGTCGCTACCTGGAATATCTTCTCCCAGTGGAGGTGGCGCGCGCCAACCGCACGGGTGCGGGCTTTACACTCATGCTGATCGAGGCCGCCAGCATGGCCGGTATCCGCGATCGCCAGGGCAGCGATGCCGCCAACGGCTTCGCCATGGAACTGGCGCGCGTGCTCAAGAGCACGTTCCGCGGCTCCGACAGCATTTTGCGGTACGACGTCTCGCAGTTTCTGGTGGTGATGCCAAACACGAATGAAAAGCAGGCTGGCATTGCCATGCAGCGTCTGGTGGAGCGCGTCGACGATTGGAACGTTCACACCCAGGAGCCGTGGGAGATGCTGCTGGAGTGCCGCCTCTCCGGGTGCCAGCCGGGCGAAGATGGCTGGAGCGCACTGCGCCGCGCCGAGAAGACGCTGACCGATGACCGCGTCCCCAGCCGGAAGCCGCTGGAAAAAATCCCTGCCTCCAGTGTGAAGAGCTAGATTCTGGATATTTCAGGGGAAAAATTTCCAAATAAAATTGCCA
>JBFXAV010000271.1:0-4714 GCA_050183935.1 Candidatus Korobacteraceae bacterium
CTGGCAATGCCCGGTGCCCAACCAGCCACAGTTCCGCGTTCTCCGCAGGCGCCAGCCGCCTCCAGGCTTCCAGCAAATAATGCACACCTTTGCGCACCGACAGAGTTCCCGCGCTCAGAAAGATAAAAGGCCCATCCTGCCTGGCTTGTGTCTGCTCCACTGGAGGCGCGCCCAGCGGGATCATCCGAATTTTTCCTTCATCCACGCCGGCATGCACCAACGAGTCGCGCGTGAACGACGAATTACAGAAGACGTAGTCCGCCAGTTCAAGCTCCTGCTGCTTGCGTGCGTTGCGCCGGGGAGACAGCCGTCGGAGATGACGGTCGCGCTCCGTTTCGGCGTCCGGAAAGCGCCGGTACTCCTCTTCTAGAATTGCCGCCGTGGTGGAAAAATGCGGAATCGGCATCTCGTAAAGGCAGATTCCACCGCGTGCCCGCTGTACTCGGAACGTTTCCAGCACGGCGTGCTCGTAGCCATACACCGCGTCGGTTCCATCCAGATGTTTCCGCGCAACCAGGCGGTCAAACCACTTCTCCGTGACCTCCCACACCCTGTCGGCGAAGATCGAACTCGCCGCCTTGGCCGCGGACATGCGAACCATCTCCGGCAACGGGTGCGTGCGCACCAGCTCCGGCGGAATCTCTGCTATCGTGCGCCGCGCAAGCTGTCGTTCAGTATCCCTGTAGAAAGGACGCAACCCCATCCTTAGCGCGCGTCCGAGCACGCTCTCCCGCTGGTAGGCAAATGTGGTGACATACGCCGAAAGCATCCCCGCCTCATGCAGGGCGCGCGCCGCGTTCTGCACGAAGGGACCACAACCGGGATGGGATAAGACCACCTGCAATGGAAACTACCGAACCGCTGCTACTGGAGCTAGTTGCTGAGGTAAGCCTTCCGATTCGCCTGCCTCGCTCCAAAACGTCTCCGGGGACAGCAACGCCTGAATCCACTTCCCTGCTACCAGCTCGCGGCCATAACGCTCCGAGTGGTAGCGTTGCAGCCGCGTGCCGCTCACTGCTCCCGAGCGGATTCCAGCCTCCATCTCGCGAATCGCCCCCACAATCGCCTGTTCCGTTCCGGGAACAACTCGTACATCGGGATTTTCTTCCGCCAGGGATCGCACCGCACCCACGTCTGTGGCGACAAAAGGCACCCCGTACGCCATGGCTTCCAGAAGCACTACCGGCAAGCCCTCTGTTTCGGAAAGCAACACTAGTAAATCGGTTTCCGCCATGATGCTTGCAAGCTCATCGGCGGTTGAATAGCCACCATGTACCGAGACAAAGCCTTGCAGCCCACGATTTGCAACTTCCTTCCTTAGCTGTTGCTCTTCCGGACCATGCCCGTGGAAGCTCAGGTGCGCGCACCCAAGTTCGAGCTGCTGCCAGATATCCAAAAGCCGAAAAACTCCCTTAGCACGATCATAGCGGCCAAGATAGCGAACCTGCAGTTCATCATGGCTGATTCGGCCTCGTGGAGCGATGGCACCCAAATGGCCCAACAGTGGAATGGATGCCACGAGCATCTTTTCGCCACAAACTTGCCTCACAGCTCGCGATTGGAGAGCAGTCTCGACAACATAAGCATCAAGACACTGCAGGACTTTTTCCTCCGGTCGCTCATGCGGACGGAGAAGGTCGCCTGCCCGGCCCGCAATCACCCATCCTTCCTGCTTCACAAAACGGGAGAGAAACCGCACGAAGCGCGTTACTTCCATGCTGTAGAGTACGTCGAACGACTCTGCGCGAAGCAGCAAGGGCCACAACGCCGTCGCCCATGCGCTCGAAAATAGGAACCAGCGCTGCTCGTCGGGAAATGGCGTGCCTACAAAACGCACTCCCATTTCGCCTCGCCTGCGCAGCAGTGGAGTCTCCGGGTTGGCGAGACGAGACACCACCGTTACTTCAGCACCCTGGTCTCGCAGCACCTGGCACAGGTTCAGCAGGTGCGTCTCCCGTCCTCCGGCGCCATGCAGCGGAGCGTTCAGCAGAACGCGCTTTCCCTGTCCGGCACTCGGATTCGCCTGGGCCGTCCGAAACTCAGACGATGTCCGCAAACGTACGCTCCATTCTGCGGAAGTACTCCAATCCTCCAAAGAACATCACCAGTACCATCGCCACGGAGACAGCCAGCACATACCCCGGCGGATTTCCCGTTCCCAGCAACGCCCAGCGAAAGCCTTCCACCACGCCCGCCATTGGATTCAATCCATAGAGCGCACGCCATTGTTCAGGGACTACGCTCACCGGATATCCCACAGGCGTCGCCAGCATCCAGAACTGCACCAAAAATCCCAGTGTGTAGCGCACATCGCGGTACTTCACATTTAGCGCGGAGAGCCACAGTCCCACCGAAAGGGACGTGAGCACGATCAGACCCAGGAACAATGGCAGCAACAGAACCGCCGCCGTCGGCATGACTCCATACCACACCATCATGGCCAGCAGCAGCATGAATCCGATGCCAAAGTCCACCAGGCCGGCCACAATCGCGGACAGCGGCATAATGACCCGTGGAAAATAAATCTTGGTAATCAGCCGCTGGTTTGCCACCAGGCTGTTGCTGGATTCATTCAGCCCGAAGGCAAACAACTGCCAGGGCAGTAGCCCGGCAAATGCAAATACCGGATAAGGCACGGGCGTTGGCACCTTGGCCACCCGGTGAAAGAGTAGCGTGAACAGGATCATCAGGAACAACGGTTGAAGCAGCGCCCACGTCGCGCCCAGCACCGTCTGCTTGTAACGCACCTTGATGTCGCGCCACGCCAGAAAGTACAACAGTCCCTTGTAGGCCTTCAGGTCGCGCAAGCCGACACCGGCCCACCCACGAGTCGCCTGAATGCGAATCTTCGGAAGATTCGCCGGAAGGCCAACAGCAGCCTCCTGTTGCGCTGCAGCCGGTTCTGTCATCACGGCAGAATCGGAGCGTTCTACACTCTGGGAATAGGACACAGTAAAGTCTCCAGTCGGTTCCGAAACATCTCAAAGGAAAAGTTCTGGGTAAGCCGCTGCTGCCCGGCAGCGCCCATCTTTTGCCGCAGGCAACTGTCTTTCAGGATGCGCACGCTGGCCTCCGCCAGGCTTCGAGAGTCTCCAGGGTCGGCCAGCAATCCCGTCTCCCCGTTCAGCACTACTTCTGGCACCGCTGCTGCACGCGCGCCGATGCAAGGCTTTGCGAACCGCATTGCTTCCAGGAAAACGATCCCAAAGCCCTCTTTCAAGCTGGGCAACACAAAAACATCACAGGCCTGGTAGTAGCTGGCCAGTGCATCATCGTCCACTCTTCCGGTGAACTTCACTCTATCACCCACTCCGGTGCGGACAGCCAGCTCTTCCAGTGCCCTGCGCCCATTGCCATCTCCCACCACAACGGCAAAAGCTTCAGGAACTTCCCTCAGAATTTGCGGCATCGCCTTCACGAGCAAATCAATTCGTTTATAGAACTCGGTCTCGTGCAGGCGCGAAACCGTCAGCAGCATGGGCCCGGATGGAAGCCCAAGCTGTGTACGCGGCGCCTCTGTAAAACTCCCACGCGCATACAACGGATCCAGCGTGTCGGGAAACACTGTGAACGGCACCCGCGAAAGTCCATTTCGGAGCCGCATCTCATCGCGGGTGAACGCGCTCACCGAAAGCACCTGGTCCATCAGCGACAAACTCCAGCGCTGCGCAACCGGCAGGCGTGTCCACGCTTCAATGCCATGCACCACAAGCCGGCAGTTCAGTCGTGGCGAAGCTGCCTTCATGGATGCAGTCAGCGGCGCGAAGTTCACGTGCCCAATCAGCGCCGTGGAGCAGCGCCGGGCAGCCAGCGTTGCCGCCGTGCCAAACGCCAGCCGGTCGCGGCCAAACGCTGAGTAGCTGGCATGGCGGGATTCAAAATATGGACTGGGCCGCGAAGCACCGGGTTGATCATTAAGCACCAGCAACTCAATTTCCAGCCCACGCCGCTCCGCGAGGTCGCTCAGTGCCTTAACCAGGCAACGATTGAACGTCTGAATCCCGCCGACGGCATCAAAGAAGTCCGAGAGCAGCACCACGATCCGTTGCTTCTTTTCCGGAGTATCTACCGTTCTCTGGTTCGCAATGGGAGGCAGGGCCTCCGGCAGACCACGCTCAGGAGCTTCCATCACCACTTTCAGAGTCGCGTTACGCACATCAGGTGCGCTGCTGGCCGTTAGTACCCCGGGCCTCACAGGTTCCAAGGTTCCCTTCCAATCAGGATGCGACAGCAATCGCTCCAGAACAAAGATGGCCCAAGGGCGTGACCAGTGCATGCCACCGGCCTTAAACGCATCCCAAACCCGCGATGCTGCCCGGGTATCCACGATCCTCGCGCTCGGCTTGGAGCGCAGAATGCCATCGTATTCGGCCAGCCACCGCTTCATCGGCAGCGTGAACCCCCGCTTCGGACGGTCCCATATCTCTTGCGGAAGCAGATTTCCCATCGCCTCCGCCAGCAGCGGCTTCGATCCTATTCCGCGCAGACGCTGCTGCGCCGGGATACCGATCGTTGCAGACACCAGTTCCTGATCCAGGAATGGGACTCGCGCCTCCACCGAATGCGCCATAGTCATTACATCTGTGTCCCGCAAAAGCTGGTTTTGCAAGTAATGCGCGAACTCGAACGCTACCATCGTATTGGTCGCATCCAGTTCCTTGTCCTTTTTCCCAACGTTCTCTTGTAAGACGGGAAGGCCCCATTTGGAAAGTTC
>JBFXAV010000272.1:0-4714 GCA_050183935.1 Candidatus Korobacteraceae bacterium
GGCTCTTTCCATAGCGGGATAGCGCGTGATACTCCGGGCGTAAGCCGTGGCGGCTTCGTCGGTAGATCTCTTGAAGAACTCGCCCTTGGCGTTCTCAAGCAAGTTGGCGGCGCGGACTGCGTCCACCTGTCCTTCATACGACTGGCCCAAAAGGAACAGCGCCTCATCCGCCCCGCTGTAGAGCGGATAGGTGTCAACAATGGACTTGAGTCGTGCCACGGCCGCCGCCCAGGACTGCCGCATAAAATAGAAACGCCCAATGCGGAACTCGCGTTCGGCCAGGACTTCCTGCACTTCCATGAGGCGCAGCTTGGCGTCCTTGGTTAAGGGACTATCTGGGTACTGGAGCAGAAGGTTGCGGTATTCCTGCTCCGCCCGCATGGCGTGGGTGTAATCGCGGTCCGCCTTGTGCATCTGGCGGTAGTGAATATTGGCGATCTTGAGCTGGGCTTCCGAAGCCTCCGCCATGTTGGGGAAGAAGGTGATGAAATCCTTGTACTCAGCTTCAGCCTGGGCGAAGGCAGCGGAACCGCCAGCGGCATACCAGGAATCACCCACCGCCAGCTTGGCGCGGGCAAGAAATTCAGAATCCGGGTAGGTGTTGATCAGCGTCTGCAGCGTCATTCTTGCCACATCGAAGCGGTTGTGCTTCATTGCGTCCATTGCCCGGTCAAACAGGACTTTGTCGGGCTGCGCCGAGCCGACATCCGCGAGCGGGTTCTGCACGTGCTTGTTGGTGCATGCTGCGAACAGGAGCACGAGCACGAGCGCAAGAACTGGGAGAGTACGACGAAAAACCATTCACTACCTCTTCAGAAACCGGGCGGGGCGGGCAGTTCCCGGAACCGAACAGTTTCTGGGCTGCGTTTGAATCAGTTTACAGCAATTTCCTGCCTGTCGCACCCTGTTGAACACTGAGTGCCGTGGCTGTAACCGCCGACCAGGACAGCGTTTATACCCTCTGAAGCGTGGCCTCCAAAGCCGCCTTCAGTAGCGCTTGCGTGTTAGAAGTGGGATTCCCTGAGCCGAAGATGGCGTTGCCCGCCACCACTACCTCGGCTCCCGCCCGGACAGCCGGACCAATGGTTTGCAGGCTGATGCCGCCGTCAACTTCGATCCTGAGCGGCAAACTACGCTGAACTTTAATCGTGCGCAACTGCTCAATCTTACGTAGGACAGACGGGATAAATTGCTGGCCTCCAAAGCCGGGATTGACCGACATGGCGAGCACAAAGTCCACCATATCCAGCACTTCCGAGAGGGACTCGACGGGAGTTGCGGGGTTCAGTACCGCGCCGACCTGCGCTCCCCGGCTGCGGATAAGCTCCAAGGTGCGGTGCAGGTGCGGAGTAGCCTCCTGGTGGACGGAAATCCAGTCCGCGCCGGCATCGGCAAAGGCAGGTATAAGCTGGTCGGGGTTCTCGATCATTAAATGCACATCGAGCGGGAGCCGCGTAGCTTTCCGCAGGGAAGCAACCACTGCCGGACCAACTGTGATGTTAGGAACAAAGTGGCCGTCCATGACATCGACGTGCAGCAGGGTTGCGCCACCCTCGGCGGCGGCCTGCGCCTGCTCGGCCAGACGGGCGAAGTCCGCGGAAAGAATGGAAGGCGCGATTTCGATCACCGGCTCCTCCGGAGCATTAAACTATGGCTGCCACCCGGCCATGCTGAAGGCCCTGCTCTTGCTAACTCTAATGCTACCAGTGAAAAGAGTTGGCTGCACTGGTGTTTCTGGAGTACGCCGTAAAGCGTGAATGGTCGTTCTACGTCATCAGCTGGCTCTAGTCCTAGTCAGATTGAGGCGGCACTCCAGTACGCGGGATAATTACCGTGACGCGAAAGCAAGACGCAATTTTCAGCACTGACCTAGACCGATATGACTATTGAGGCAATGGTCCAGCACTGGTATGGCTATGGACGCTGGGACGCGCCGTACTGGTTCATAGGGCCGGAACCCGGCATGGTGGATGATGGTACCGACGATCTGGAGCACAGGCGTGCGGCGTGGGAAAAGCTTGGTGGGGGTGAGTTGGTTGATTGTCGAGCGCACCATCTCGCCTTCAACTTTTCTAGGTGGCATAGTTTGTATCCTCCAATCCAGCCCACCTGGGGCAAATTAATTCGGTTACTGTTCAGTTACAAGGGGCTGAATGCTTCTCTTGATGCCATCCGCGTATATCAACGCGAGAGCTGGGGCCTTGTGGACGGCGAGAGCTGCGTGGTGGAACTGTCCTCCATGGCTGCCAACAATTTGGGTGTTGTGCGCAACCGGCAGGCTTTACGGGAGCAGAGAATTCAGTACTTGCAGGAAAAACTTCACGTGCATCAGCCAGTATTCGTGGTGATGTACGGCACAGGGTACCGGCCTTATTGGGAGCAGATTGCGCTTGGGCCCTTCGATGCTGATGGTCTAAGGGCTGTAAGAGGTACCCTCGCACTCACCGCTCCCCATCCAGTTGCATTCGGCATGAAGAATAGCGATTGGTACCGCTTCGGACAACTCTTGCGGGCAAAAAGTATCCGCTAGATCGTGTACCTTCTGCTCCCGCCGTAGCCCTCCCACCACCAATTGCCTGGTTATGGCCTCCCTCACCCTATAATTCCCGCTATGGATCTTGCGCAGAAGCTTGCCGAGTTGAAGAAACGGGATGAACTGGCAGAGGCTGGAGGCGGCGCCGAGCGTCGCGAGCGCCAGCACAAAGAGGGCAAGATGTCCGCCCGCGAGCGCATTGCCTTCCTGCTCGATGAAGGCACCTTCGAGGAAACCGACAAGCTGGTGACGCACCGCTGTTCCGACTTCGGCATGGCCGATCAGAAGGTTTACGGCGACGGCTTTATCACCGGCTACGGCCGCATTGAAGGCCGGGTGGTGTTCGTCTTCGCGCAGGATTTCACGGTCTTCGGCGGTTCTCTTTCCGAGGCGAACGCCGCCAAGATCGTCAAGATCATGGATCTCGCCATGCGCACGGGCGCTCCTGTGATTGGGCTCAACGACTCGGGAGGCGCGCGCATTCAGGAAGGCGTGATGTCCCTGGCAGGGTACGCGGATATCTTTCTGCGCAACACGCTGGCGTCTGGGGTGGTGCCGCAGCTTTCCGCCATCATGGGGCCATGCGCCGGCGGAGCCGTGTACTCACCCGCCATTACCGATTTCACACTGATGGTCGATAAGACTTCGTACATGTTCATCACCGGGCCGGATGTGATTCGCACGGTCACGCACGAAGAGGTCACGAAAGAGCAGCTTGGCGGCGCAATGACGCACAACTCCGTCAGCGGCGTGGCGCACTTCCTGGCGCAGGACGACGCAGAGTGCCTGAGCATGATCCGCGAGCTGCTGAGTTTTTTGCCCTCCAATAATCTCGACGAACCGCCGCGGCGCGAAACCAGCGACCCCGTTGACCGCGCTGACGAAGCGCTCGACCGGCTGGTTCCGAGTGAATCGAATCAACCGTATGACATTACGGATGGAATCCGCGCGGTGGTGGACGACGGCTATTTCTTCGAAGTGCAGGAGCACTACGCCAGGAACATCGTGGTGGGATTCGCGCGCCTGAACGGACGCTCAGTTGGCATCGTCGCCAACCAGCCTGCTGTGTTGGCAGGAGTGCTGGATATCGCGTCGTCCATCAAAGCGGCGCGCTTCGTGCGCTTTTGCGATTGCTTCAATATTCCGCTGGTGACGTTTGAAGATGTCCCTGGCTTTCTTCCGGGAGTAAAGCAGGAGCACGGCGGAATCATCACTCACGGGGCCAAACTGCTCTACGCGTTCGCGGAAGCTACCGTCCCGAAGCTAACGGTGATTACGCGCAAGGCCTATGGGGGCGCTTATTGCGTAATGTCGTCAAAGCATATTCGCTCGGACGTAAATTACGCCTGGCCTACGGCGGAGATCGCCGTCATGGGGCCCGAGGGCGCAGTGGATATTGTCTATCGACGCGAGCTGGACCGTGCGCAGAATAAAGCCGAGATGCGAGAAACGAAGATTGAAGAGTTTCGTGACCGTTTCGCCAATCCCTATGTGGCTGCCGAGCGCGGCTACGTGGACGCAGTCATTCAGCCACGGGACACCCGGCGCCGGTTAATTCAAGCTTTGGAGATGCTCCAGACTAAGCGGGACAAGAACCCACCGAAAAAGCACGGGAACATACCACTGTAGGGCAACTGGGCACTTGGGAACTGAAAGCCTTGTTCC
Organism: Candidatus Korobacteraceae bacterium; assembly: GCA_050183935.1. Classification (GTDB taxonomy): domain Bacteria; phylum Acidobacteriota; class Terriglobia; order Terriglobales; family Acidobacteriaceae; genus DASZRZ01. Next base: position 4,199 of record JBFXAV010000272.1, read on the forward strand.
GAGGAGTTTGCTTTTTGAGACGAGCAATTGCGGGACTTTTCCTCTTGTTTTGCCTGGGTTGGATCTCGTCCACAGGTACGCTGCATACTGTTCTGCACGCTCAGGCGGGGAAAGCAGTTCCAGCAAACCCTGCCGTCAAGGTCTGGGTGAACGCATCTTCCAAGGTCTACCACTGCCCCGGCAGCCGCTACTACGGCAAAACAAAACGAGGCCGGTACCTAACTCAAAAGGAAGCTCTCGGGCAGGGATATCGCCCAGCCAACGGAAAACATTGCCAGTAGAGCTGTGCGGAAGACCGTTTGGCGGCACACGGAGCTGCGGTCAAGTTGGCAAAGGAAAAATCCGGCCTGAGATGGAAATCAGGCCGGGTGTGATGGTTGACGTTCGTTTACCAGTAGTACTTCATCGCAAGCTGAATCTGTCTCTGATCGTTCGGTCCCAACCTTAGGTTTGTGATTCTGCCAAAGTTGTTCAGGTTAGAGAAATCCCGCACTCCTGGCGGTGGCGGCAGTCCGG
>JBFXAV010000273.1:0-4711 GCA_050183935.1 Candidatus Korobacteraceae bacterium
TAGTACCTGGAGTGTATTTTGCGCAAACGCTTTTACATTTTGTTCGTAACCCGCGATCCTGAGGGGCAGCTGCGCAAGATTCCCATTCCCCTGCCCTACGTCTATGTCTTCCTGGCAGGCGCCCTGATAGGCATGCTGAGCATTACCGGCATGGCCGGTTCGTATGCGCGGATGGCCTCCAAAGTAGTTCGTTTTAACCAGATACGGGCAGAAAAAGAGCAGCTCAGGAACAGCTATTCCCGCCTGGAGCAGGCCTCTCGGGAAAAGGATTTACAGGTAGCCTCGCTGAGCCTGCTGGCCAGCGAGATCACCGCGATCTATGGAATCAAGCCGGACCCTGCTGCCGAGCCCAAGGTCGCCGATCTGGGACCGCAGGAAGTCGCTTATTCCTTGAAGCAGCTCAGTGCCCTGCGGGCCTCTGCTCTGGCTGGCGTTGCCACCATCAACGTCGCCATGGGCTCCCGTAGACAGCTCACCATGGCTGACTGGGTACGGATGGCCGAAGCGCCTACGCTCTGGCCGGTTGAAGGACGCATTACCGGAGCCTTCGGCGAACGGCTTGACCCATTCAACGGTGAAGGCGCCTTTCACCGCGGCGTGGATATCTCTGCCCCCTACGGGCAGCCAGTGGTCGCCCCCGCGGATGGCGTGATCAGCTTCGCCGATTTCTACAGCGGCTATGGCCGCCTTGTGGAAGTGGAACATCCCAATGGCATTACTACCCGGTACGGGCACCTGTCAGGCTTTTCCGTGGTCGCGGGACAAACCATCCATCGTGGCGACATCATTGGGTACATCGGGACCAGCGGAAGAGCCACCGGGCCGCACCTCCACTATGAAGTCTGGGTGGGCAGCGCACCTGTGAACCCGTACCGTTATTTGCGGACTACACTTTTCCGGGCGTCGGAGACGGCTTCCTAGAGATTGAATCCGACAGTGTGATGGAGCCCAGCCGTCCTCGGCTGGGCTCTTTTTGTTCTGCTCCTCAGTTCCATCTTTAAGTTCCATCTTTGTGGGTCGCCGTTTTCGCCAGCTTGACCTGCTTGCTGGGGCGGTGAGAGCATAACGCCGCAAACCCAGCTGTCTACGCGGGTGGCCCCTTCGAGGAAACATGCACGCATTGCTGATCGCCCTGCTATTTGCGCCGTTGCTGCAACAGCCTGATGCCATGCCACCGGCAGGCGATTCCCAAAGTGGCGCTGCCCAATGGCGCGTTAAGTTTTGCGCAAATTGCCATGGAAGAAGCGCTGAAGGCGGCTTTGGTCCCGACCTGGCGGGTGGCCGCGGCCTCACATGGGAGCAGTTTCGGCATACGGTTCGCAAGCCTTGGGGCGTGATGCTCACATATACCGAGCAGCAACTTCCGGATCAGGCACTGGCGGACATCTATGCCTTCCTGAAAACCCAGCAGAAGCCTGCCGAGCCAGGGCACTGGCATTGGCCGGCCGCGCCCGCCAGCGCGCCCTATGAGCAGCGTGTGTACATGCAGGTGGCTGGATGCTCGCAGTGCCACGAGCCGGAAAACAAGATGGCGCGCGCCTGGCTCGGCGAGAACGCGAAGGAAGTTAATTTCGAATACTTCAAAAAACAGATTTACCAACATACCGACAAGTATCCGAATGGACGCATGGGGAACTTCTCTCCGGACCGGCTTTCAGAGGGGAACCTCCGCGAGATTTACAAGTTTATGGTGGAAGACCTTGGATTACGCGCGTCCATCAGCGGAGCCCTTTCCATCGGAGAGCAGCAGGGCGGGAATACTACCTATAACGTTGCGATCACGAACCGTGGAATCAAAGACTCAGGTCTGGCTGCAGAAGATGTCACCATCTTCGTACGAGTGCCGTCCGGAACGAAGGTCGTGACTCACACAGGCAATGGATACAAGGGAGTGCAGTCGCTCTCCACATTGGGGCTCCTGCCCGCCCGTCCTCAGGCGGAGCATCCGAACGAACAGGGCGCAATCCAGCGTCCGAAATCAGACCTTTCAGGCGACGTGATTATATGGAAGCTCCCGGCGATTGGGGCTGCCGAGAAATTGACTTTGTCTTTCACTCTGGCCGGTACGCCAAGCGCAGCCTTAATCAAGGCCTTTGAGGGATCTACCGTTTACTGGGAAAAACCGGGCCGCACGGCATATGGCCAGAAGCTCGCATATTACGACACGCGCACACCGGACAAAGGCGACCACGAGCGCATCGTTCCTCCAAGAGCACCGAACTAGTGTCGAATTTCGATCAAGCCCAGCCGCCCTCGGCTGAGCGCGGTTTTTCTACTAGTACTTTAGGTCACGTGTGCAACCGGATCGTGCAAGTCTCACATCCAAAGTAGCCGAATGCACGGGACGCTGATCGTCTGCTTTAACTACCAACGAGAATCAGAAGTTCAAAAGCTTCTTGATATTCTTTGCTCTATTGAAGCTATCGTGCTCGAACTACCCAAAGGCATTCCAGACTTCCCAGCAAGCCCAATCGTCTACAGGTTCCTGAGAATAGCGCCGGCCAGAAATCTCCGAACTCGGGCGGAGATTGGAAAGTGGGGCGAGGGCTCTATTAGTGCGCTGAAGCGGCTCGGAGTAATGGCAGCATTTATTTGAGGATGAACAATGCAAGACAAGTACGTTGGAGATATCGGTGATTTCGGAAAGTTTGCGCTGCTGAACGTAGTGGCTGGAGCACCCTTGCGCTCGGGAGTGATCTGGTACAGAAACGACCGGCCGGAAATTAATGAGGATGGAAATAAAATCCACTATTCATCACTCCGGCATTTGGATCCCGCAGTTTACGATCACCTGAAGTCAGTTCGTTCCAACGACAGAACCATCGCTGGGCTCGAAAAGTCAGGTGTTCTACCAGCAAATAAGTGCTGTTTCGGTAACCCTGTCCCTTGTGCAAGGTCAGCATGTCTGAGTAGCAGCACCCGACAGCAACAATGCAAGGAACGCAGCGAGTGGTTCTCAAAGGCTCTCAATGTGGTCGCGGAGGCAGACGTCGTTTACCTTGATCCTGATAACGGCTTGGCTCCACCTCGTTGTGGGAAGGCGTCAGCGCGTAGTGTCAAGTATGTTTACCGCGACGAAATAGAGCAACTGCTTGACCGGAAGCAAAGTGTCATTCTCTATCAGCACCTGCCCATGGTTTCCATTGACGGGCTGATGACACGCCAGCGAAACCTATTGACCTTCAACGGAATCACGAGTGCCTGGGCCCTGAGCTTTCACCGTATTTCTGTGAGGTTGTATTACTTCTTCGCTGCCACTAAAGAACACGCCACAGTGCTCAGACGGAGGTTGGATTCATTTCTGGCTAGCGGCTGGGGGGCCGGCAAAAATCCATGTTTTCGCTTCTGCGGGACGTTACCGACCAGCCCTTATGAAGACGAACCTGAAGATCAGGTGAAAGAGTTCTTCGGCAGGCTCGCTAATCCGTGTTGATCCGTAAATCCGTGGCGCGCTTTTCGCGCAGAAAACCCCCAGCCGAGGGCGGCTGGGCTCCATCAGGTTCTGCTAATCTGCTCTATCGCTAAATCTGCTCTATCGCTAAATCTGCTCTATCGCTGATCCGTGCTGATCTCTGGTCTTGTCCAACCTGCGTGAATCCGTGGCTAGGAATTCTTTACGCCTGCACCTTTTCCCCGACGCGATGTGAGACGTTGAATACCACTTGCCGTGTCTGCGGATTGGCATCGACCACTACGTGATCGCCGTGCAACACCTCACCGTCGACGATCTTCAGCGCCAGCGCGTCCTGCACCAGCCGCTGCAAGGCCCTGCGAAGAGGCCGCGCGCCGTAGTTCACGTCGTAGCCCTCGGTAAGCACCAGTTCCTTGGCCGCGTCCGTGAGTTCCAGGCTCACGCGGCGGTCGGCCAGCAGCTTCCGCAGGTGCTCCAATTGCAGGTCGATGATCTTCTTGAGCTCTTCGCGTTCCAGCGGATGGAACACAATCAGATCGTCTACACGATTCAGGAACTCCGGGCGGAAGTGTGACTGCAAGGTCTGCATTACCTGTTGCCGCGCGCGCTCAAAGTCCTGCTCCGTGCGCATCTCAAGTAGATAGCTGGACCCCAGATTCGAGGTCATGATGATCACCGTGTTCTTAAAGTCCACGGTGCGGCCCTTGCCGTCGGTGAGGCGGCCGTCATCCATGATCTGCAACAAAACATTAAACACGTCCGGGTGTGCCTTTTCGATTTCATCGAACAGCACCACCGCGTAGGGACGCCTACGTACCGCTTCCGTAAGCTGTCCGCCCTCTTCGTAGCCTACGTATCCCGGAGGCGCGCCGATCAGCCGCGCAACGGCGTGTTTTTCCATGTATTCGGACATGTCGATCCGAATCATATTGTGCTCGTCATCGAACAGGAACTCCGCCAGAGCACGTGCCAACTCGGTTTTTCCGACACCAGTTGGGCCCAGGAAGATGAACGAGCCAATGGGCCGCTTGGGATCGCTCAAACCCGCCCGCGAACGCCGAATGGCATTCGAGACTTTGGTGATGGCCTCCTGCTGATCGATGACCCGCTGGTGCAGGCGGCTCTCCATCTCCACCAGCTTGCGGACCTCGCCCTCCAGCATCTTCGATACCGGGACGCCGGTCCACTTGGAAACAATGCGGGCAATGTCTTCTTCGTCCACTTCCTCTTTCAACATGCGCGAGCCGCTAGCGGAACCATCTGCGTGGGTATTCAGCTTCTCTAGCTCCTGCTCAAGCT
>JBFXAV010000274.1:0-4703 GCA_050183935.1 Candidatus Korobacteraceae bacterium
ATCATCAATTTCGGGCAGAAATTTGCGCCGTCCGGCGCTCCAGGAACTCCAGGTGCTTCTCGGGATGCTGCTGGCACTCATCGAAAAGTCTGAGCAGGTGTGCCCGCAGTGACTCGACTGCTTCGGGTGGGATTTCCTGATCCACCGGTGCGTCCGGCAGGTAGCTCGATGCAAACCTGCCTCGCTCTTCGATTTCTTCGTCAGAGGCCCCCTTAGAGCGCATGACCTCCGCGCAAAGCTGGCGCATCGTCATAACGGCCTCCCGTCTCGCGCCGGTGGCGGAAGAGGTTGCGGATCGAGCGGCTTTGGCTCTCGGCCGTACCATTTCTCGCGGGCAGTGACGGCCTTGTCCCAGGCCCCGAGGCAGTCGATCAGGTACTGCGCCAGGATGAAGTCAGGCGTGTCGCTGCCGTTCTCCGCGCTGAAGCGGTTGAGCGCTTGCTCGACGGCCTTGCGCAGATCAGTCTGCATAACGGGTTCGATCACGTTGTGGTTCATCAGTTGTTCCTTCGTTGTGCGTTGATCCGCCGCACGTGGCCCCGCAACTCCAGGTCGGCAGCCACTGGATTTGCCTTTGCCTCCGCTTGCAGTTGGCGCACATTCGCACGCACTGTCTCTACGTGCTCAGGTGGAATTACCTCGTCGATAACACCGGGCGGCATAGACAGCCGCGAATCTTTCATCCGCTTGTCCACGACCTCTGGACTCATTCCGCCCTCGATTAACACCTGCCTGGTTATTTCTCCGAATGTCATGGCTCCCTCCTGTCTCGCGCTGTTCATTTGGATCGCGTGGTTCCGTTGTATACGTTTCGTCTGGTGTCGTCTTCCTTGGGCAAGCCATGGTGCCAGTGGCAATTCTTCGTGGGGCAGTACTGGCCGACCGGATCGCGGCGCAGCTTGGCTCCGCAGTACTTGCAGTAGGAATATTTATTCGGATTCGGCATCAATTACAGTTCGGCTTTGTGACGCCACCGCCGATTTTATTTTTACCGATAGCGTCTGCGATCAAAGCTGCCTCGACTTCAGATACCTCGTCGTACCATCGCGCAACCTGGTCATTCACCGCGTCAGGATCAGTGTCTCTGTTCGGGATAAGTTCAAAATCCCACAATAGGGACTGCAACCCGGAATAAAAAACACGCTTCATGCGCAACTGCTCGTGCTCCGGCAAGCCAGAGTACACGTCCTCAAACTCAGCCCAAATCTGTGCAGCAGTGCGAGGCTTAGTGTGCGGAACGTATGCTTCTTCTTTCATCGGTGATAAGCGATTCTTTGGCATAACGGTGATTCTTATCAGCTTTACCTGGAAAGCGGAGGCGGAGGAAGCGGGGCTTCACCGTAATGCGCCTGCAACTCAGCAAGCCGAAGCATTCGGTTCAAGCAGCCGTCCTGGTTATCGTGAAGCAGCATCAGGCGCTCCATTTCGCTCAACAGAGTGGCAATGGGCACGTAGGGATCGAACGCTTCCTGGGGGTCTGAACTATTTGCATCCATATTCTCCTGTCTCAATACCCTGCACTTGAGCAAAGTCAACTCGAATCTTTAATAGTTTCGCACTTCCCAGACAAGCATGTTCCGGCCCCGGCACGATCCGAGGCAGTGATCGTATACGCTGAACTCAATCACGCTGTCCGGGTACAGCTCGCAGAGTTCCATCAAGTCTTCAAAGCTGGAGCCGGTGCAGACGTGCCGAAGCAGGGTCAGGGCCACGATGCCCACGACCTCATCGGGCTGGCCGCTGGCCGTCATGGCCACGCGCATCTTCACCTTGTCGAAGCGCTTGATGAAGCAGTAGCCTCGGTGCGTGTGGATCAGTTCACCCTGGACGACCAGGGACTCGTCAGGAGCGGACTCGTTGACGACGATGAGCATGGGATCGGCTCCTTCCGCGATCCAGACTTTAGCCCGAGCGGCGACCTCGCTGGCCGGAACGTTGTAGGCATACCAGGCTTTCCCCGTCACCGTGCCCTTGTAACGCATCGTGACCGGCCCGGCGTGGCCGCTGTAAGCGAAATCACGCACCGAGTCCCAGGTGCGCAGCTTGTTCCCAAACTTCCCGCCGTGGTAGAGCGCGTAGGCTTGCCGCTTGGTTTCAACGATCATGTTTCAGAGAACGCAGCCTCTCGGCAATCTTCTTCCTCAGCCGCTGGCAAACAGGCGGCACGATCTCTTCGCCAAGGCGAGCGGGGGAGCGCCCGGCATATTCCTTGAAGGCCCGCGAGAAATGCGTGTACTGCTTGAAACCAAGATCGTGCGCGACTTCCTTGAGTGGCTTGCCTGCTTCGACCATGGCCAGCGCCTTCTCCATCCGCAGCCGATGCAGCACGTCGTGGATCGGCAGCCGGTACCTTTCCAGGCAATAGCGCTGAAGCGTCCTCGTGGACACCTTCAATTTCCACGCCATCACCTGCGATTGATACCCGCTCTCGTGCGCCAGGTTCGGAAAGTCGTCGATTTTGCGGATCAGCTTCATCCCAGGGGATCGGTCTAAAGTCTCTGAGAAAGTCTACGATTCTGAATTTCTCCGCATAAAGCTGCCGATCCCAGCCGCGAACAGTGACCCATCCATCCTGTATTCCATGCACGACAACAGTTCGATTTGTCCGGTAACACCGCCGAGTATGGCGGTCAGCTTCCTCCATCCATTGAGCAGACTCCCAGGCCGTCCCGACTTGAATGGACGACAGGAGCAGCCGGAAGACCTCATCCTTGGCCTGCTCAGTGCTCTCCACAGCACCACTGAATTCGCTTTCCATCGGAATTAAAGATGCACCCGCAAAGCCCTTCATACGCATTCTCCCCGACCCGCTTTCGCCAGGGTGTTTGAATCTGCGCCCGAATGAGGTCGCTGTGGTCGAGCAGGGCCTGTTCGATCTGCTCGTCGGTCAGCCCGCGATCCAGCAGCTTCCGCATCCAGGCGCTGGCCTGCATCTGCGCCTGCATCTCTTCCCGCGTGGGCGGCGGCAGGGCTTTGATCTTCTCCATCCGCTCGACCAGCCAGGGCGGGGCCTTGATCACGTTCCCGGCCTTGTCACCAGGAGCCTCGCGCTTTGGATACAGACCGACCATTCGGCGGAGAAACGCGAAGGCTCTCAAGCGTGTCCTTTCTGACCCGAGACGCCTGCCATGCCTCGCGCACCAGGTCGGGCCGGTTCCACCAGAAGTGCAGCGGCCCATCGACCCCCGCCTTGAGGTAAATCAGATCGAGAGTTTCGTCGTCGATGAACACAGTCGTTGGACATCAGTATTTGCAGTTCCGCTCGGCGTACTTGCGGGGCTCTTCGGACAGAGCGTATTTCCCATTGGGCTGAAGATTCAAGATGAACATTCCGGCGTTGGCCGGATTGCGCAGGAACTCGAACTCTTCGACCGTGTACTTGAGCAGCCGCATGAGGAAGAGCCGGTTGGTCATCCCGTGGCTGACGATGCACACGGTCGGCGGGAAGTTGTCCTTCTCGAAGTCCCGGTAAAGCGTGCCCAGGAAGTCGGAGATGCGGTCGTATACGTCGGCGCACGATTCCCCGCCCTCGAACCGGTAGTAGAAGTGGCCATAGTCATCACGCTCCTGCTCGACGCTCTGGTTCGGATACTCGCCCTTCATCACCCTGGGCGTGTGCTCCTGCTCCCGGAGGCGCGGGTCTTCGTACATCTTGATGCGATCCGGCAGGAACGATTTAACGATTTCGTCGTACGTCTGCCGGGTGCGGTAGTAGGGCGAGCGGTAGAACCAGCAATCGTAGCGGTTGCACAGGCTCGGGTGCTTGGCCTCTTCGGCCAGGTGCCTGATCTTCTGGCCAGCTTCCTCAGCCTGCTTGCGCCCGGTGAGCGTGAGATTAACGGCGAAGTCTGGCTTTTGCGCGAGGATCGCCTTATTTACGTTGGACTCGCTCTCGCCGTGTCGGACGAGGATGATGCGTTTCGGTTTCATTATAGCCATTAGAACTGAGTTCTTTACGGATATGTTTTTAATCACAGGAGTCGCCGGATTCATCGGATACCACGTCGCCAACCGCCTGCTCAACTGCGGCCAGCAGGTCTGCGGCATCGACAACGTGAACTCGTCCTACAGCCCCAGGGTGAAGTACGCCCGGCTCGAACGGCTGCGGGGCCGCCCTGGATTTGAAATGATCGAGGCCAATATCATGAGCGAAGCTGACTGGCGCATCCGCAGCCTCCGGCCTGGGGTCGTCATTCACCTGGCTGCCCAGGCGGGCGTGCGCGAATCGCTGGACAATCCACAGCAGAGCGTGGACGACAACGTGGTCGGGTTCCTCAAAGTGCTGGAGTTTTGCCGCCAGGCGGGCGTGCAGCACCTGGTCTATGCCTCGACCTCCGCCGTTTACGGATCGAACACGCCACTGCCCTGGCGCGAAGACGACAACGTAGACAATCCAGTATCACTTTACGCCGCGACCAAGAAGGCCAACGAATTGATGGCGCACGTTTACTCCGCCGTCCACGGCCTGCGCACCACCGGCCTGCGCTTCTTCACAGTGTATGGCCCGTACGGCAGGCCGGACATGGCCATCTTCAAATTCACGCGAGCGCTCTTCCGGCAGGAGCCGATTCAGCTATTCAACCACGGACTTATGAGCCGCGACTTCACCTACGTTGAAGACATTGTGAACGGGATTCTCTCTGTGACGCAGCGGAGCGGCGATCTCTACAAAGTTTACAATATCGGCAGCGGCGTGCAAACCA
>JBFXAV010000275.1:0-4702 GCA_050183935.1 Candidatus Korobacteraceae bacterium
AAGCGCGGCACGCCTCCGGCTGCGCCCTATTCTAATGACTGCTTTCGCTTTCATCCTTGGGTGCGTTCCACTGTGGACCGCAGCGGGCGCCGGCGCCATTTCCCGGCGCGTGCTTGGGACAGCGGTAATTGGCGGCATGCTCGCGGCTTCGATCATTGCGATCTTCCTCATCCCAGTCAGTTTTTATGTGGTCGAGAGATTGACACATCGGGAAAAGAAGGAGGCTCCACCGCATGGAGCAGTCATATTACCCGAGGGCCAATAGATGTTTTCCAAGTGTTCATTCCTATTGCTAGCGTGTTTGATGACCGTGAATTGCTCGGTCGGTCCCAGATACCAGCGGCCTGCAATTCCGTCCCCTGATGTTTATCGCGGTCTTTCTCCCGGAGTAGATCCAACTGTAGTCAATTCCATTGGAGACGAGAAGTGGTGGGCGTTGTTTGATGATCCGCAGCTTCAAACTCTCATCCGTACTGCGCTAACCAATAACTATGACGTTCGAATCGCGGCTGCCAGGGTGTTGCAAGCTGAAGCGGTAGTGGGTATCCGCCGTAGCGATCAACTACCCAGCATATATGCAAGAGGAGCGGGCGCAACTCTGAGTATTCCTGACAGCATTCGCGACCTGGGTACACGATCGACACTCGGTACTGTGGACGTATCCCTTTTTTGGGAACTCGACTTCTGGGGAAAATACAGAAAGGCCACAGAAGCAGCCAGAGCTGAGTTGCTAAGCACAGTCTGGGGACAGCGAGCAGTGTTATCAAGTGTCGTGAGTACCGTAGCAACGGCATACTTCGAGCTGCGTGAACTAGACCTGGAAATGGAAATAGCGCAGTCTGCACTTCAATTGCGGCAGGAGTCCCTGCGGCTGGTGCAGGTTCGGGCGAGTGGGGGAGTGACGTCGGCCTTGGATGTATGGCAGTCCGAGCAATTGGTTTACGCCGCAGCACGAGCAATTCCCGACCTTGAACGTCGTATTGAGCAACAAGAAAATCGCATAAGCATTCTGGTGGGCGCCAATCCAGGAGCCATAAACCGCGGCAGGCCGCTAGTTGAAAATGCTGTGATACCAGTAGTCCCGGCAGGACTCCCTTCACGCCTGCTGGAACGCCGGCCAGATATTCAGGCGGCGGAGCAGCACCTAATTGCGGCAAACGCGCGGATTGGAGTTGCCCGAGCAGCCTACTTTCCACAGATCGGGTTGACGGCAATGGGAGGGTACCAGAGTTCAGCCCTGACAAGCCTATTTGCAGGTCTCAGTTCCGCTGGGTTTGCCGCTCTCGGAGGCCAGATTACTCAACCCATTTTCGCCGGAGGCAGGATCCGTTCCGGAGTACGCCTCACAGAAGCCAGAAGACAGGAAGCGTTGTTTTCTTACCAGCAAACTATCCAACAGGCATTTCAGGAAGTGTCGGATTCTCTAGTGGCGTATCGCACAACTCAAGAGTACAGGAAAGCGCAGGAGTCTCTCACTCGTGCGGCAGAAAACGCTCGACGTTTATCAGACTCCCGTTATCGAGGTGGGGTGACAAGCTACCTCGAAGTTCTTGATAGCGACTCTCGTTATTTCGTAGCCCAGCTCACTCTGGCTCAGGCCGTACTTGACGAGCGCCTTGCCCTCGTGCAGCTCTACCGCGCTTTGGGAGGGGGCTGGGAGCAATGAACATGCAGCGCCAAAACTCACAGAAAGAATCATTTGGCCTTAGGTGAAATGACGCAAGCAGCGAGCAATTCTATGACAATCGAGCATGACCGACTGGAAGAATCTCGACGAAAAGTAAAGCCCTGGAAGAAATGGGGCCCGTATCTGAGCGAGCGTCAGTGGGGGACTGTTCGCGAAGATTACAGCAAGGACGGCAATGCCTGGGCATATTTTACCCACGACCAAGCCCGGTCACGCGCCTATCGTTGGGGTGAAGACGGCCTGGCGGGCATCTGCAATGAAAACCAAACATTGTGCTTTGCCATCGCCCTGTGGAATGAAAAAGATCCAATTGTGAAAGAGCGATTGTTTGGCCTTACGAACAGCGAAGGGAATCACGGCGAAGATGTAAAAGAATACTACTTCTATATTGATAGCACTCCCACTCACTCGTACATGAAATATCTTTACAAGTATCCCCAGGCTGCTTATCCCTATCAGCAGTTGATTCGCAATAGCCGTGAACGTAGCCGCAGTGAGTTTGAGTATGAACTTATCGATACAGGCGTGTTTGACCAGGACCGGTATTTTGATGTGTTTGTGGAATATGCGAAGGCCGGCCCGGAGGACATGCTAATTAAGATTACTGCTTGCAACCGCGGCCCGGAGACGGCTCCCTTGCATGTGCTGCCAACCTTATGGTTTCGCAACACCTGGTCATGGGATGGCGCCGGGCAAAAGCCCGTCCTCGAAAAGATTCCTGGAGTTGAGACGGCCACCGTGCTGGCACGGCATGAAGACCCCCTTTTCAAAGAGTCCCTTGGCCATTATTACCTTCATTGCGACGGGAATATTCCCCTCCATTTCACGGAAAACGAGACCAACAATCGAAGGCTTTTCGGTACCGCGAATGCGTCTCCATATGTGAAAGATGGAATCAATGATCACGTCGTTGCTGGCATTGCTGAGACAGTCAATCCGAATAATACGGGGACAAAGGTGAGCCCTCATGTTCGGCTGAAGTTGGAGCCTGGCCAGTCTCAGGTGATCCGGCTGAGATTAAGGAAAGCACTGCCTACTGCATCCGAAGATGCATTTGAAGACTTCGACAAACACTTTCAACAGCGTGTGGCAGAGGCCGATGAGTTCTATGAGTCGATTATTCCACCGGTATTGCGGCAGAATCCTGACCGGGCCAGCATCTTCCGGCAGGCACTTTCTGGAATGCTGTGGTCTAAACAGTATTTCTACTACGATGTGGACAAATGGCTCGAAGACCATGGCGTAGATCAGTTCACACCGGATCAACAAGCGTTTCGCAATGAGCACTGGTACCACATGTACAACGCGGACATCATTTCGATGCCCGATAAATGGGAATATCCGTGGTACGCAGCGTGGGACCTTGCGTTTCATGTTATCTCGCTGACGCTCGTGGACGAAGACTTTGGCCGAGAGCAACTCGACCTGATGCTGCAAGGGCAGTATCTTCATCCCAATGGCCAGCTTCCTGCTTACGAATGGAATTTCGGAGATGTAAATCCCCCGGTGCATGCGTGGGCGACCGCTTTTGCCAGCCGACTTCATCAACTGAACCATGGCCGTGATAAAGAGCATGTGGAATGGCTGGAAGCGTGTTTTCACAAACTGCTTCTAAATTTCACGTGGTGGGTTAACCGCAAAGATCGATATGGGAAAAATGTCTTTGAGGGAGGCTTTCTCGGTCTGGACAATATTGGAGTTTTCGATCGGAGCGCCCCTCTTCCGACGGGCGGTTATCTGGAGCAAGCTGACGGAACTGCATGGATGGCGCTGTTCTGCCAGAACATGCTGGAAATCGCCGTAAATCTTACACTCGACCGGCCTTCATACATTGGTATGTGCCGCAAATTTCTCGACCATTTCCTGTGGATCGTATCGTCGATGTGTAATACGGGAGCAACAGGTATGTGGGATGAAGAAGACGGCTTTTTCTACGATGTTCTTCAAATGCCGAATGGTTATTCGCAACGCCTAAAGGTTCGTTCCATCGTGGGATTGCTGCCGCTGTGCGCTGTTACGGTATTTGAGGGAGAAGGATTGAAAATCAGCTACGATCTTCAGGATCATGTTGCGCACTTCTTGAAGGCTCGTCCTGAGCGAAGGACACTGATTCATGACCCGTTACAGCAAGGCTATGGTGGCCGCAGATTGTTGGCCATCCTCGATGAAGGAAAGCTACGACGTGTGCTGAGGACGATGCTGGACGATAACGAGTTCCTAAGTCCCTTCGGAATTCGGTCGCTATCTCGATATCATGCCGATCATCCGTACATTTTTCGTGCAGATGACAAAGAATTCCGGGTTTCCTATCTGCCAGCGGAATCGGATACAGGCATGTTTGGAGGCAATTCAAACTGGCGAGGGCCTATCTGGATGCCGGTGAATGTTCTGATCATCCGAGCGCTACTGCAATACTACTCATTTTACGGAAACGATTTTACCGTCGAATGCCCGACGGGATCGGGTCATTTTATGAATCTTTATCAGATAGCTGAAGAGCTTGGGCGGCGGTTAGAATCGATTTTCTCAAAAGACACGGCTGGTAAACGTGCTGTCTACGGTGGGACCAAAACATTTCAGGAAGACCCACACTGGCGTGACTACATTCTATTCTATGAATATTTCCATGGTGACAATGGCGCAGGCCTCGGCGCCAGTCACCAGACTGGATGGACTGGGACGATTGCTGCTGTCATGAGACTGTTTGCGACAGTAAGCGCGGAACGAATGCTCGAGTTTGGCAAAGCCGCTCTGGCTAATGAGCCGCGAAAAATTGTCGATTCGCGTTTTGCGTCGCGGTGACTCACGTGAAAACTCTGGTCAGTCGTTGCATCGCGGACGGACATTACTGGGGAGAAGGTGTTCAAGAGGCAAGGCGTCATCGGGGCTATCGCCGGTGTGTTTGTCCATTGTTTGGGTGCCACTCTGCCAGCAAAGATCTTACACCTCGTGCTTATGTCATCACACTAGTTCGGTCAAATGCTATAACGATTGCATACTCCTCGCTCGCCGGCG
>JBFXAV010000276.1:0-4702 GCA_050183935.1 Candidatus Korobacteraceae bacterium
CTGGAACGCCACTTCTCCGGATTCACCATTGAAAAGCTAAGTACCTCAATGGATCTGGAGCGATCCTTCGGTCCCATTTACGCTCGTGCCCTTGTGCGTCGTGGTAGCACCGCCTTGGCAATACTCGGAGTGAACCGGCAGGAGACGCAGAGCTCGATAGATGCCGCCCTGACCTCCGGAGTGCTCTGGCTCGACCATTGCCGCTCGCAGAAGACGCGAGCCCACGTGGAAGGACTGGCATTGCTGCTGCCGCCGGGAACATCGGCGGTCTCGCGCGAGCGCATGGCGCACCTCGACAAGAGCGCCGCCAAGTGGCAGGTTTTTGAGCTTGAGGAGCGGGACGGAGTTCTCCATGAGATCGATTGCAGTGACCGGGGCAACATCGCCACCCGGCTGTTGCACTGTCCAGATTCCAACGCTGCTCGAGAGCGTTTTGCGGCGAGCGTGAAGCGCATTGGCGGGCTTGTGCCCGAAGCGGAAGCAGCAGTGCTCTCGCCGTCGGAGGTGGCGTTTCGCCTGCATGGGCTGGAGTTCGCCCGCGCCAGCATGGCGCCAGATCCCGCGACCTTCCGCTATCGCGAGGAACTCGTATATGGAGTAGGCGCGGCCGCGCACTCGCTGCCAGTCGACGATGCGCCGGCATGGGACCGCTTTGCGGCGCTGGCGAAGCGCCTGCGCCAGGTGCGGCAGCCAGGAGGTCCGCACACTGAACCGCTTTGGCGCATGGCGCCGGAGCGCTGGCTGGAGTCACTGGTGGTGCGCGACGTCAGCGCACTCGATGCACGGCTCGATGTGACGTGCGTGTACTCGCAGGTGCCCGCATTTGCGGCGGCAGATCGCGCCATGATGGACGTGCTCACAGCCACACGGGAGGGAAGGCTGGCGCTTGTGGAACTGAAGGCCAGCGAGGACATCCAACTGCCGATGCAGGGGCTTGATTACTGGTCGCGGGTGGTGTGGCATCAGCAGCGCGGTGAATTCCAGCGCTTTGGGTATTTCCCGGGACGGACGCTCTCGGACGCCAAGCCGCTGTTGCTGCTGGTTGCGCCTGCACTGGAGATTCACCCCACAACTGACATCTTGTTGCGATATCTGTCGCCTGAGATTGAGTATGAGGTGGTGGGCATCGACCAGCGTTGGCGGGAGGGGCTGCGGGTGATTTTTCGCAAGCGCCGGGAGAACCTCCAGGCTGCAATGGCAGGCGAGTAGGCGGCAATCGGTTTTGATTCCCCTGTGCTCTGTTATTGATCTTTGCTTACGTTCGGTTCCGCTTCGGATGAATTCAGTTCCACTTCGCGTCCACGATTCACCCAGTAATCCCGCGTGGATTCGCTGAGGTCGGCTGCGGGTTTTTCGCCACGGAAGACGCGCGCGACGGCTCGCACAATACGGCGCATTGGTAGTTCTCCATTGGAGTCGGCAAGGAACAACTCGCCAGTCTTGTTGCTGCGAAAATACCACCGTTTGAGCATGGCGATCTGCTCGCTGACTTCGAGGCGGGAAGGGCAGTCTGGCTCTGGAGTGCTGGCGAGGGAAGCCAGAATTCTGGCCTCCATGGAAACGTGTTTCGGAGAAGCCACGACTGTGCCCTGTGTCTGTCCTGCTGGGGCTACCGCAGTGTGAATGCTCACCGGAAACGGAATAACGTCCCCCATACAACCAGCGTGGATACGGAACAGGTTCACCGAATCCGACTCCGCAGAAGGCTGGATCATAAGCCCGTCCAGCCTATCGATGCGGCGGGTAATCTCGGGAAGCTGCGCCAGCACCGGCTGCAACTTTTCAATGCGTGTGTGCAGTGCGGCGGCTTCTTCAAAGGCAAGTTGTTCGGAGGCGCGGTCGCGAAGCGCGGAAAGCTCGCGCGCCAGCGATTGGCCGCGGGAGTCGAAAAAGGCCTGCACGCGCGTGGCTTCGGCGAGGTATTCGTCGTCGGAGCAGCCCCGAAAGCAAGGGGCGAGGCACATCTTCATCTCGGAATAGATACAGCCCGGAAATGCAGGGTCGGGATGGAGATCGTCCACACAACGGCGCAGCTTGAAGAAGTCGAGGGCATCGTTAGAGAACTTTTCGGCGGAGGCGCGGGAGGCGAAAGGTCCGTAGTAGAGGTTGCCTTCGTGGCCCGCAGACGGCGAATTCCTGCCAAGCTGCGTGGTGACAGAGACGCGCGGGTATTCATTCTCCCAATGGAATTTGACCAACGGAGCAGGCCGCAGGCGCAACCGGTCGCGGTAGGACTTAGGAAACTCACGGCGAAGCAGCTTGTAAAGCAACAGGCCGGACTCAAAATCCGAACCGGTGGGGAAGTATTCGATCTCCCTGGCGCGGTCGCGCAGGGTCAGCAGCCGCGAGTGCTCATCGCGTTTTCCGAGCAGTCGTATTAAACGGCGGCGCAGGTTCGCGGTCTTGCTGATGTAAGGCTCTCCGGATTCGGGCCGCAGCAGAAACACCGCAGGCTTGGCCGGCACGGCAGCGAAGAGCTCCGCGTCGCGCTCGGGTGCGAACTGGAGAGTGTGGGACACAAGGCTATTGTTTCACCATCGGAAGGACTTTTCAGCACAGGAACCCAGGTCACCACAGAGACACAGCGGCACAGAGAAAAAAAGGGATGGGAATGGGCTGTGTGCCTCTGTGGTGAAAAAACGCTTTACCGCCAACTGGCGCTTCGCATGTTGCGGCGGTAATCGCTGCCCTGCACTTCCACCACGCGGCACATTTCATGCAGGCGTGAGCGCATACGCTCCCCGATGCGATCGCCCAGAGTCTCTTCCCGCGAGGCACGGAAAGCCTGGGGGCGGTCCTTTTCTGCTTCGGTGGAATAGCGCGACGGAGGCAGGTCTTTGAAGTTGGTGGTGATGATGGTGGTGCGCTTGTCGTTATAGCGGGTATTCAGGATGTGGCTCACGGTATCCCAGACCCATTCGCTCGGCTTTACGGCTCCCAATTCGTCCAGCACCAGAACCTCGGCTTCAAAGATCGGGCGAAGAACTTCCATTTCGGTTGTATTGACCGAAGGGTTGTAGGAGTTCTGAATCTCCTTCAGCAGCTCGCGATAGTCATAAAAAAGGCACTGCGTTCCCTTTTTGACCAGTTCCTTAACCATTGCCACTGCTAGGTGCGTCTTGCCAACGCCAATGGTGCCAATCAGCAACAGGCCTGTACTGTCCACGGGGTAGTCGTTCACGAAGCGCTGCGCTGCCAGGTAGCCGGGAGCAAGCGAAGCCTGCGGACCATCATGGTCAAAATTGCAGAGCTCACAGTGCTCGTAGCGCCGGGGAATGCGGGCCTGATGCAGAAGCCGTCCGAAGCGGGAGCTGCGACGGCAGTCACAAGGCTGAACCTGACGCTTGCCATTTTCTTCAGCAACCTGCCAGCCGGTATCGCCGCAGATGGAGCACTTCTGAACCTGTGTGGTTGTCATTTCCCGAGCCGAGAACCGCCATCCCTACGTTGCACTGGAGAACCAGCCTGACGCAACTAAAAACCATTGCTCGTCTGTGGAGCACCCAGGAACGTCTGTGGACCGCTGTGGAGAACATCGGTTAAGAAGATGTTGGTTCCGGCAGGTTAAATTCCGCTACCAGGGGAAGATGGTCGGACGCTATGAGCGCCTGGCGGCTCCGGTGGACGGAGAATCGCTCCAGATGCAGGCGCCGGTCGAAGTACAAATGGTCCAGGTGCAGAATGGGCAGAACCCCAGGGTAGCTGCGCCGCAGCAGCGGAGGATGATGGAGATCCACGCGGGCGTAGCGTTCACTCATCAGGCGCGAGGCAAGACCGCGTGTCCACTCGTTAAAGTCGCCGACCACCACGACGTGTCCCTGGAGTTCCGGTGCTCCCAGCACGCCTTCGCTCACCAGGTGACGTGCCTGATGGCGGCGCTCCACAAAGCTGGTTCCCAAGTGGATGTTGAACAGGTGCAGCAGGCCTCGGGAGTGTTCCAGGTCGGTGCGCAGGCAGCCGCGCCGCTCACGCTGCTTCCACGTCAGGTCGTAGTTGCATCCTGGTTTATAGGGGATTCGGGTGAGTGTTGCATTGCCGTAGGCTCCTCCACGCAGGCGGCGGTTCTCGCCAAAGTGAACGGAGTATCCGCCGAGAAGGTCTGCAATGAATTGCGCCTGATTTTCTTCCGGCGAGCCGTTCTCGATGGCAAGGACTTCCTGAAGCGCGATGACATCGGCATCGAGTTGCGCCAGCACTTCCGCAATGCGCTGGGGCCGGGTACGGCGGTCGAGTCCGCAGCACTTGTGGACGTTATAGCTGGCGACACGAATCACTGGTATGTACGGAGACCTCGCAGAATACTATTTCAACTTAGATGTCCAGTGTACGTCGCTGGATTCCGGGCAGGCAGACCTCCACGGCCTTCATTCCAATGGCTGAGTACAACAGCGGTGCGGGTTCCCGCATCGGATCGAATAGGGCACACCCGGCGCGAAATCCATGTCGAGCACAGAAATAGGTCTGGTTGTTCTCACTCTCAGCGTTTTGGTGGCCAGCGTTCATGGCCTTGGCTACGTCTTTGAGCGCCTGCGACAACCCAAGCTGGTGGGGGAGATTCTCGCAGGCGTCCTGCTCGGTCCTTTTGTCTAGGGTAAGCTCTTTCCTGGTGTCTTCCAAGGGTTGTTTTATGGGACGCAATCCACGGGCACAATTCTGGGCTTCCTGTACTGGCTTGGTTTGCTGCTGTTGATGTTCTGCTCAG
>JBFXAV010000277.1:0-4702 GCA_050183935.1 Candidatus Korobacteraceae bacterium
GGAAGTTCACGGTGCTTTCGCACAACACAATTCGGGGCGCCGCCGGTGCTGCCGTGCTCAACGCCGAACTGCTGAAAGCCAAGGGATACATCGGGGATTAGCGAAGACTTTTCAGTTTCCAGTTTCGAACTCCGAGAGCTTTACAGACTCAGGAGCCGGTAGCGCAGGCATTCATGCCTGCGATTACTGCGAGGAATGAACAAGCGGCTTTTGCCGCTGCGGTACTTCGGCGTGCTCCGTGCAACGTTCGATACCGAAAGCCAATAGCCAAGAGCCATCATGATTGTCATGAAATTTGGCGGCACCTCCGTAGAGGACGCCGTAGCCATCGACCGTGCCGCCCGCATCGTCTGCAACCGCCGCGAACAGCGGCCCGTGGTGGTTGTTAGCGCCATGGCGAAGATTACCGACCAGCTCCTGGCCATGTCACACGCCGCCGGCAAGGGTGACGTTAAGTCGGCGCTGGAAATCTCTCGCGGAGTCCGCGAGCGCCACTACAAGACCGCTTCCGAGCTGATTGGCGACGGCGAGTTCTCTGCCTTGCGCCTCCAAATGGAGACCGACTTCGACGCGCTTGACGACCTGCTGCGCGGTGTAGCCGCCGTCGGAGAGCTTACGCCGCGCACGCTCGACAACGTGGCCGGGGTGGGCGAGCGCATGTCCAGCAAGCTGGTTGCCGCGGCCTTCCGTGCGCGCGGCCTCGATGCCGAAATGGTGGATTCCCGCCAGTGCATTGTCACCGACAACAGCTTCACCAAAGCCGTACCCCAGTTCGAGGAAACCACCGAGCGCCTGGTAAAGCGCCTTAAGCCCATGCTCGATGGCGCACATCCGCGCGTGCCCGTGATGGGCGGCTTCATTGGCTCCACCATCGACGGCGTCCCGACAACCATAGGACGTGGAGGCTCTGATTTCTCCGCTGCCATCATCGGCGCGGCGCTCGACGCCGAGCAGATCGAAATCTGGACAGACGTGGACGGCATGAAAACCACCGACCCTAAGCTCTGTCCCGATGCCCTGCGCATCAAGTCCATTGGCTTCGACGAAGCCGCCGAACTCGCGTATTTCGGAGCCAAGGTACTGCATCCTTCCACGGTGCTGCCCGCCGTGCAAAAAGATATTCCGGTGCTGGTGCTGAATTCGCGCAACCCGGAGAACGAAGGCACGCGTATCACCGCGCACCCCCCGAGCTGCCGCAACCTGTTCAAGGCCATTGCGGCGAAGAAGCGCGTCACCATCATCGACATTACGGCCACGCGCATGCTGGGCGCGCACGGCTACTTGCGCGGCATCTTCGATGTGTTTGACAGGCACCGCTGCCCAGTGGACGTGGTTTCCACCTCCGAAGTCAGCGTATCGCTCACCATCGATTCCAATGATGCGCTGCCCGCGGTAGCTGCTGACCTGGAGAAGATTGGTGACGTGAAGTTCTCCGGGCGCAACGCCATCGTTTGCCTGGTGGGGGAAAACATCCGCGAAATCACCGGCGTCGCTGCCCGTGTGTTCAAGGCCGTAGCCGATGCAGGCGTGAACGTCCGCATGATCTCCCAGGGCGCATCGGAAATTAACATCACTTTTGTGATCGCCGAAGACGACGTACCCAAGGCCGTCCGCAGCCTGCACGATGCCTTCTTCGTGGATCCCGATCCGGCGGTGTTCGCGCGGGAGTAAATACTACAAGAGAATCCCTCCACCTTGACTCCTGCGCCCAAAGAAATTAATATGCCTCTAACATTTATTGTTAGAGGCTTTGAAAAATGACGCTGCCCATCCGCACTACCTTAGAGGACGTTCAGGAGGTATGCGCATACCTTTCTAGAAAACCAACCGGTTCCACTGTAGCGGAAGGTCGCAAGATTCTAGATTCGAAGTTTCTCGATGGGCGCAAGATTTCCGCCTTGCGGTCTTGGGGGCTAATTGAGGAAGCGGCTGGCCGACTAAAGGTAACGGAGCGCGGTCGGGCTGTAATCAAAGACGATGCGAATCGAAAGAACGCTTTATTACAGGTGATCCGCAGCATTGAACCATACTGGGCTGTCGTAGAGCGCGCGGGCCACCGGCATGAAAACTCCATTACCGCTACGGATGTGGGGGCGCATTGGCATGAACACTTTCCAGAGCAAGCGGCCGATAGCGATAAGATATTGAATGATCAAGCGGTATGTTTCTTCCAATTGGCTTCTGGCGCTGGGCTGGGCGAAATCGTTATTGGCCGCCATGGAATGCCTACTCGCTTCGAGTTTGAGTCTGCCGTCGTCGAAGGAATTTTAAACTCCTCTAGCCTAGAAGCGGAACACCGACCTAAAGAAACTTTTGCAAATCACACTGAGACCGAAGTTCTGGAAGAGCTGGAACGATCCAAGTTGGAGCCGTCTGGAACAACGACTCAAAACAAGCTGGGGCAAGCAATCTTTGTCGCGCACGGGAAGAACAAAAAACCTCTGGATCAGTTAAAGCGAATTCTCGATCAATTTAAGATTCCATTTCGAGTGGCAACTGATGAGCCTAATTTAGGAAGACCCATCGGCTCTAAAGTCCGCGAAATCATGGAAAGCTGTAACTGCGCAATCCTGATTTTCACTGCCGATGAGGAGTTCAAAAACGCTCAGGGGGACCCAGTTTGGCGTCCGAGTGAAAACGTGGTGTTCGAACTAGGAGCCTCCGGTTATCTGTATGGGAACCGCATCGTGATAATGAAGGAAGAGGGGGTGGATTTTCCAACCAACTTCAGAGACCTCGGGTATATATCGTTTTCTAAAGATCAACTCGAAGCAAAAGCGATGGAAATACTTCGTGAGTTAATCGGCTTTGGCATCGTCAAGGTCAGCACATAAACCGTCTTAGCTGAAGATAACAACGCAGGGAGCACCGATGGAAGTGTTCAGCGCACTGAAGCTTTATGCACTGGAAATCGCGGGAACAATTGTTTTTCTTGTATTTGTTTTCGTTGAGGCGGAAAGGGCAATCAAACATCTGTTGAAGCGATGACATGTCTCGTTTTGATCGTGAAGTTCCACATACATCGTCAGAGGTTTGGACAATTGCTGCAAAAAGCGCTGACGTTCCGCTCGCCTGAAGCATCCAATTATTCGGGTCTATAACTGCAAGTAGGCGCTAGAATCTCTACCATCCTCTCTCCGAGGTATACCGGTCTTCGTTTCGAGCATGAGTAGTAGAAGAACTATTCCGCTTGTAGCCGGCGCCTCCGTAGCCAAAAACGTCTCGCCGATCACCGGCGAAGGGGAGATGGCCGAACTTACCCGTTGCTTCGACTGGAGCAAGACCCCTCTCGGCCCCATCGAGTCCTGGCCGGACACACTCATTACAACGGTTAATCTCCTTCTTGAGTCGCGCCATCCGATGTTTTTCTGGTCGGGTCCGGAGCTGATTCAGTTCTACAACGACGCCTATCGTCCCAGCATTGGCCTGGACAAGCATCCCTCGGCCCTGGGGCAACGCGGCATCGAGTGCTGGCCTGAAATCTGGCACATTATCGGTCCTCAAATCGAAGCCGTAATGACCCGTGGCGAAGCCTCGTGGCACCACAACCAGCTCGTCCCAATTTTCCGTGACAGCAAGATGGAGGAAGTATTTTGGACCTACAGCTACAGTCCCGTGCGGGATAGGGATGGAACGATTCGCGGTACGCTCGTGGTTTGCAGTGAAACTACCGAGCAGGTGCTTGGAGAGCGGCGCATGCGTACCCTGCTCGACATCGCTTCCGCCGCTGACAATCTACATCGCGGACGGAATCAGGAGCTTGGGGCGCGCCTGATCAGAGCCCTCTCGGCGAACCCTTCCGATATTCCCTTCGCCGCGCTGTTCACGCTCTCCCCTCAATCAGGCGCCGCGCTAGCCGGTTGCACGGGAGAGAAAACCAACGCCATGTTCCAACAGGAAGCCTGGCCGTTGGGTGATGTCGCGGAATCTGGAACTCCCCTGCTTTTGACGGACATCCAAAAGCGCATTGGCAGTATTTCGTTTGAGCCGTGGGTTGAGCCCGTAGAGAGCGCCTACCTATTGCCGCTTGGCAAGGGTGTTTTCGGCGAATCGCGCCTTCTGCTGCTGGGAATCAGCCCGCGGCTTCCTTTTGGAACCAGCTATGAAATGTTCTTCCGGCTGGTTTCCAAACGCATCACCGAGCTTCTCGATGCCAGCGACGGCCAGCAGCAGCGCGCACAGCAGGAAAAGCAACTGCAAACTGAGCGAGCACGCATGCTGGACCTGTTCCAACAGTCGCCCGCATTTATCGCTGTCGTGCGCGGACCCGATTATGTATTCGAGCTGGCCAACCCTCTCTACCAGCGCCTGATTGGTGATCGCCAGGTGGTGGGATTGCCACTCCGGGAAGCATTGCCGGAGCTGGTTGATCAGAACATCCTGCCATTGCTGGACGGCGTATACCAGACCGGCAGACCGTTTATTGCCACAGATTTCCATGTCGAGATTGAGCGAGAAGCAGACCGTCCCCGCGAAGAGCTCGTTCTCGACTTTGTATACCAGCCCATGCGGGAAGCAGACGGCAGTGTTTCCGGCATCATCGTCCTTGGAATCGACGTTACGGATCGCCGACGCACGGAGGAAGCCCTGAAAGAAAGTCAGGGTGAGGCACAGCGCCAGCTCGCTGAGCTGGAAGCAATCTACAGCACCGCTCCCATAGGGCTTGCATTGTTCGACCCTGTGGAATTCCGCTACCTCAAGC
>JBFXAV010000278.1:0-4674 GCA_050183935.1 Candidatus Korobacteraceae bacterium
AGCGTGGAGGAAATCGTGGAGATGCGTCCTGAGCGAGTGCTGATTTCGCCGGGGCCGTGTACTCCCGCTGAGGCCGGCATCAGCGTGGAGCTGATCCGGAAGTGCGCGGGCAAGTTTCCAATTTTCGGGGTCTGCCTCGGCCATCAGGCCATAGGAGCCGCTTTCGGCGGCACGGTGCTGCGCGCGCGGACACTTATGCACGGCAAAACTAGCCAGATTCAGCATGACGGACGCACCCTGTTTGCAGGTCTGCCCTCGCCGATGGAGGCCACTCGCTACCACTCGCTGGTCGTTGCCGAGGAAGACCTTCCCGCCGAACTCGAAGTAAGCGCCCGCACCTCCGACGCCGACGGATCGCCGGTAATCATGGGGTTGCGGCATCGGAAGCATCCCGTGGAAGGGGTGCAATTCCATCCCGAAAGCGTCCTGACCGAGCACGGCAAGGACATGCTGCGTAACTTTTTGAAGATGTAGTTTTCATTCCGAACCGCTTTTCCATCCCATTTTCCATTGCCTTTTCGGCAGGAGAATGTCAAGAAATCTACCCGGCCAGCGGCCGTCTCCCGGTCCAGAAAAGGTTCACCATCCGGGTTAGTACAGGAAACTCCTCCCCACGAACGTCTACTGCCTTGACAGTTAGGCAGTGCGGGGGCGATGCTAGACCGCTCTGGCGAAAGGGGTACCTCATGACTCAGCAGGCGCAGCGCGAGCAGCGCGCTACCCGTCGTTTTTCTTTACGGCTGCCGGTAACAGTGAAATTCGACTCTGCTGAAAAGGCTGCACACACACGCGATGTGAGCGCCCGCGGAATTTGCTTTTATATGGACTCCAGTGTAGATGAGGGCTCCGAAATTGAATTCACCCTCACACTGCCGCCGGAGATCACCCTCACCGAAAGCATCCGCGTGCACTGTAAAGGCAAGGTAGTGCGCGTGGAGCAGGAAGGTCCGAGTGGCCGCGTAGGCATTGCCGCCGTCATCGATCGCTACGAGTTTCTTTCCGAATCCGTGTAAGGTCCTCGGACTGATTCAGATTTCATCAATTTGAATTTGCCCTGGTGGGCGCCTCCCGGCTAAGTCCCTGCCCCAAAATCTGCTACCCTAGCAGTATCCATGAAGTTGTTTTCCCCCCTACTGTTTTTGGCCACAGCCTTGCTTGTTCCGCTGTGTGTGCTGTCGCAGTCTCCGCCCCAATCTCAAGACGCTGCACAACAGGAAGTGGGAGATTTGTACGCCTCGGACGCCACGGTGCGGGGTTCTGTTCTGCTGGCCGCCGGAGGGATGAAGGTACTTTCCGGGTCTTCGGTCGTGGCCGGGGAGTACACCGCGCTCTTGCGGCTGCGTCGTGGCGGGGAAGTTCGCTTCTGCCCTGGGACTGCGGTCTCCATTGCCAGTACCCAGCCGGGAAGGAATCTCATGGTCGGCATGAGTACCGGGCAGATCGAGGTGAACTACCGTCTTGAGGATTCGTTTAATTCGGCCGACGCACTGGTCACGCCAGACTTTCGTATCTTGCTGGAAGGCCCGGGCGACTTCCGCTTTGCCTTCGGGGCTGACAACAAGGGAAATACCTGCGTGCGCTCCCTGCCTGGGAACACCGGGTCGGCGGTCGTAACTGAGTTGATGGGCGACGCCAGCTACCAGGTGCGCCCACAGGAAGAAATTTTGTTCCGGGCGGGGAAGCTGGCGCAACGCCAGCGTGCGTTGCCGTCGGATTGTGGCTGTCCTGAGCCGCCTCCGGTTCTGCGCGCGGGGAACGTCCAGCCAGA
Organism: Candidatus Korobacteraceae bacterium; assembly: GCA_050183935.1. Taxonomy (GTDB): domain Bacteria; phylum Acidobacteriota; class Terriglobia; order Terriglobales; family Acidobacteriaceae; genus DASZRZ01. Next base: position 1,769 of record JBFXAV010000278.1, read on the forward strand.
AACGCCGCTTCCAGGGGCGGTTCCAGGTGGGTACCCAGTAACCGCGCAGATTGCTGAACCGGCAAATGCTCCAAGAACTCCGGCGCCACCTCCGGAAATCCATCTTCAAGTCGATGTTCCTTTTGTGTTCAGCGCTGGCCCCGCAGAACCGGCGGATGTCGGGCAGGCCCAGGTGGAGATCGTAAGCCTTCTGCCGATCCGGCCTACGCCCCGATTCCGCATGGAAGTTGTAGCCCCTCCTGAGATTCCGGCCGAACCTGTGGCCGTGGCGCAGCAGGCGCCTGCCGAGGTACCCCGCCCGCGTAAGCGTTCCCTGCTGGGTCGGGTGGGATCGTTTTTCTCGTCGATCTTCCGTTAGCTATCTTCCGCTAGTGCCGTAAGTCCGCTGCTTTTAGCCCGCCATCTTCCGGCCTGCGGCGAGAGGTCCTCGACAGACTGCCGATTTTCGGCAGTGCTGAGGGAAAGGTTCGGGGCTATACTTTCCTCTCTCTCATGTCTACGGCAGCCGCCAAACCGGTGCATGCAGCCAATGCCAGCCCCGCTGAGCCGGTATTTCTTTCAAGCCTCTACGGGATCAACTACAGCACCTACGGCACCAAGCGCGAAACGTTCCTTCTGTCCTTTGTAATCCACACGGGAGGAATTCTTCTGCTGCTGTTTTCCGGAATGTTCGTGGCGACGCACCAACAGGAGATCAAGGCAGCAGTTACCAATGTGATTGATATTTCCCCGTACCTGCTGCCGCAAGCGACAACAGATTCCGGCGGCGGTGGCGGCGGCGGCTCACGGGATAAGCTGACCGCTTCCGCTGGACGCCTGCCTAAGCCAGCAATGGAGCAGTTAGCGCCACCGCAGGCAGTGGTTCGCAATCCTCAACCGATACTGCCTGCAGAGCCCACCGTAATTGCTCCTCCGGAACTGGCTGCTGGGCAGGTTCCGCAAATAGGCGATCCGCTAGCTGGGCTTTTGGCGCCATCCAGCGGTACCGGCTCCGGTGGTGGCATTGGCAGCGGCAGCGGCGGTGGTATCGGCTCCGGCCGAGGGGCCGGTGTTGGTCCGGGTTGGGGAGGCGGCGTCGGTGGCGGACCCTTCCGCGTGGGCGGTGGGGTCAGTGCGCCGCGTGCGCTATTTGCGCCTGACCCTGAGTACTCCGAGGAAGCTCGCAAAGCCAAGTATCAGGGAACTGTGTTGTTGTGGGTGGTGGTCGGAGCCGACGGGCGGCCACAATCCATACGCGTGCAGCGATCACTAGGCATGGGACTCGACGAAAAGGCGCTTGAGGCGGTACGCCAGTGGCGCTTTGAGCCCGCGCGCAAAGACGGCACGCCTGTGCCGGTGCAGATTAACGTCGAAGTTAACTTCCGCCTGTACTGATCACAGACAGTAACCCAAGCCCACACTCTCCTAGCGTCGCATGCGCTCAGCAATCGGCGAGACCTTCTTCCGCGCACTGCGAGCCCAGTCTCCTCCGCGCTCCAGCACTTCACCGGCGTGTTCGCCAAAATCCTCGAGGCTCTCTCGCGCATCTTCATACCGGCGACGAAGGTTCTTGCGCATTTGCTTGCCCGAACGGGGCGCGAACAATAGCGCCGAAAATGCTCCCAGTCCAAGACCAATAAAAAGAAATGTCAAAGCCAGCCCGGCGGAACCACGGTCCGAAGGCTGGTAGTCACCAAAACGTTCATAATCTGTCATTCGGTACATCCTCTCCGGGTGAAATATTCCAGTGCTAATGCCCGCTAATGCCCACAAGTCCAACAACAGCTAAAGTGCAAAAGATTCGTGCTGCAGTCGGAATGCAAAGGTGCTTCGTCCACTACCCCGCCTTGCGTCCCTGCTTCCGCTTGCCTTCTTCTCGGAAGGGCAGCACGCGAGCCTGCCGAGCGCTCTCTTCTTCCACATCATGATTGGAGATTCCCTGCTCCCGGCCCTTCTTGGGTTGTGCTTTTCCCACAGCCTGGCCGCTTGTGGGTCTGCCTTGGCGTTCATGCTTTTCGGCAGCCGCTTTCGCGCCATGCTTTGTGCTTTGGGAAATTTCCTGAAGCGCCTCTCCGGCATTGTTTTTGTAAAGCTCGTGCTGTTTGACAGCGATGTCACCCAGGGAAAGCATACCGACAAGCTCGCCGTCATCCATGACGGGCAATCGTCGAATCTGTTTGTTCCCCATCAACAGGGAGGCTTTCACTACGTCCGCATCGGCTTCAATCGTGTCAATGTCACTGGTCATCGCCTCTTCAGCAGAAGTTTCGCTGGGAAACTTTCCCTGGGCGATGCAGCGAATTACGATGTCCCGGTCGGTAACGATGCCGAGAAGTTGATGGTCTTCCACCACAGGAATCGAGCCTACGTCCTCGTCTCGCATGAGCGTGGCAATCTCTTCCAAGGTGGCTTCCGGGGTGACGCTGGTTACGTGTGACGTCATCAGATCACGCACAGTCATAAATTCTCCTCGGTCGGGGTTGGAGTACAAGAGTCTTCCCGGCTGGCCTGCCCGGTTCCAATAGCTAGGCCCAATGTTATTAGGAGGGGTACTAGGCAACGTTCGTTGTCCGGCACAGGAAAAAAGTGGGGAACGGAATGGTTTCCCAAGCCCGAAACGCTGGTCTACAATCAAGTGTTTGCCCGGAAGCGATAGCGTTTCCCGAACCTGTAACCCATGGAGAGTAAGGCGGCATGGCAATTCCAGCAACGCAATTGCGTCCAGGAATGGTAATCAAGCACAACAACGACCTGCATTCGGTATTCAGCGTGGAGCACCGTACCCCTGGTAACTTGCGGGCGTTCATTCAGGCAAAGCTCCGCAACCTGCGTACCGGGGCAATGTACGAACATCGCTTTCGCTCTGCCGACGCCATTGAGAAGATCACTGTGGACGAAGTGGAGATGGAGTATCTCTACAGCGATGG
>JBFXAV010000279.1:0-4649 GCA_050183935.1 Candidatus Korobacteraceae bacterium
GACGGCATAACCAACGCGCCAGCCGGTAATGCTGAACGTTTTGGAAAACCCGGAGATGGTGATGGTGCGCTGCTTCATCCCCGGCAGGCTGGCGATGCTGATGTGCTGGTGCCCGTCATACACGAAGTACTCATAGATTTCGTCGGTGATCACAAAAAGATCATGCCGCTGCGCCCATTCCGCAATCCACTCCAGTTCAGCGCGGCTGAAGACTTTTCCTGAAGGATTCGCCGGAGTATTCAAGACCAATGCCCGGGTGCGAGGCGATATGGCGCGCTCCAGGTCTTCAGGCGTGAACGTCCAGGCAGGAGGCGCAAGGGGAACGTACACGGGGCTGAGGTCGAGCGAAAGAATGGTGTTGATGTGGTAGCCATAGCAGGGCTCGAAGATAATGACTTCATCTCCGGGGTTCAGCAGCGCCAGGCACGCAGAGTAAAATGCGCCCGTCGATCCGGAAGAGACAATGATTTCCGTCTGCGGATCGGCAACAATGCCGTTGTCGCGCTCCACCTTGCGAGCGATGGCGCTGCGTACCGCGTCGATTCCCTCCAGCCGGGTGTACTGGTTGTTCCCTTGCTGGATGGCGCGGATGGCAGCGTGCTGTACAGGAAGTGGTACCTCGGTATCGCAAACGCCTTGCGCCAGGTTAATGCCTCCAACCCTGTCGCACTCCACCGTCATGGTGCGAATCGCCGACTGCACTATTTTTTCGGATCGCCGGGACCGTTCCAACATTGCGCTGCCCTTCTTGCCTTCTTGAACCCAGAGTTAAAACCAGTTCTTGCGCCTGAAATAAATAAGGATGCCCACCCAGGAAACCATCATAAGGGCCACGGCGTAAATAGGCCCTTTGACATTGTGCGTCCAGGGAAGCACCAGGTTCATGCCGAAGAACCCAGTGATTACAACCAGCGGCAGAGCCAGTGTCCCCCAGATGGTAAGCACCTTCATGACTTCGTTGGTACGGTTGGCAACTGCAGAGAGATAAATATCGAGCGAGCCAGTCAGCAGGTCACGTTGCGCCTCCGCCAGTTCCAGCGAACGGACCAGGTGGTCGTACACGTCGCGAAAATAAGGATCAAGATCATCCCCGAGCAGGCCGTTCTGGCGCCGCATAATAGCGTTCACCACTTCGCGCATGGCGGCGGCAATGCGGCGGTATTCCACAAGGTACCGTTTCAATCGAAGAATTTCAGCCAGAACGTCCGGCTCTGGCCTGTTTAGAACTTCCGATTCCACATCACAGATCTCGTCCGCGAGAACATCGAGCACAGGCACGTACTCATCCACGATAAGGTCCACCATGGAATAAAACAGTTGGTCGAGACGCGAGACGCTTGTTTCGCGAATGCGCTGCTGCAGCTTCTCAGTGAAGGCCACGCTGCCGGCGTGAACCGTGATCAGAAAATTTTTGCCAAGAAAAATGTCGCAGTCATCGAAGGTGGCGGTTCTGCTCTCCGCCAGATGCTTGAGCACGACGAAGATGTAATGATCGTGCTCTTCGATTTTCGCCCGCTGCGGCCGGTGGCGGCAATCTTCAATCTGCAACTCGTGCAGGTTGAACTTGCGGGCAAGTTCATCCAATGCGGGAGAATTGGGATCGTCGATGTCGTACCAGGGCAGTGCGGGCAGAAACTGCTGCGCTTGGGACATGCGAGCCGGAGTATAAAACAGGCAAATCAGCTCGGGATACGAAAACGCGCGGCCAGCTTTAGGCCCTCTTCTTTTCCCAGGCCCGTGCAGGACGCTCGGAGGCGGGCTTATCGCGGCCAACAATGCGGTCGTATTCGTAAGTGGCGGCCACCGTGCCGAGAGATTCGTTATAGAGGCTGGGGACTCCGAGGGCTTCCTTGAGTTCTTCCGAGAACTGGTGGAGGGCCTTGAGATGGTCAGCAGTGGCAGCCACCTCCGTCTTGGTGGTCTTGAGCACCTGCTGGTATCCACGGTTGACGAGGCGGGCGATCTCGCCGCCAATCAGGTATCCAGGATAAGCAAAGATCTTCGCGGTGCCCTCTTCGGTCTTTTCCAGCGCGGCAGAACAATTGTTTTTCTTCAGGAAGACACGATTGTTCACGCCAGGCGCCTCCAAAAGTTCAAAGCCATGGTCCCGAAGCCAGGCTATAGAATCCTCATAGCTGCGCTTCGTATCGCTGTTACCTTTGCTGGTCTTACCCTTCGCCATCATTCGTTCCTTAAATATAGAAGGTCGCGCACTGTCGGCCCGATTCAAGATCACCCTAACATAAAGTCCCTGCCGCATTGCTAACACGCCGGTATTAGAACCTTATAAGTTGTTCATTATTAATCTCTTATGGAGCATTCTCGAAGACGGCCCTGGAATTCACCCAGCGGGCTAACCTACTAATTCTGGCTAAGCATAGTTGCTTACCAACCTATGGTTGCGTATGCTTTAGGAGGCTGGCAGGGCAGGGCTTAGCCTGCTTGCCGCTCCTCAAAAGTGGGATGCAGGATGGCATTTGTCGCTACAATCCGAGCCGCGTTTGCATCTCCACGATGTAGCGTCTAAGCGCGCGTGTGCGTTCTGCGCGCTGGCCGTCTCCGTATCCTCCCTCGGCAGCGCAAATCAGCGGGAAGCGAACTTCATAGCAGAGTCCGGGTTGCGGGCGTCCGTGGAGTGCTTTCAGCGAGACAGAACACCCGGTCGCAGAACAGCCGGATTCGAACCCTGGAAGGTGTAGATACTTTGAGCGAGACAGGAAAAAGCGCTTTGCTGTCGCAACCTGGAGGAAAGACTCCGCCGACTGGTCTTGCGCAGATTCCGGGGGAGAGCCTGCTGCACCGCGTTGGGAATACACCCTTGTTCCGTTTGCAACGAATAGGGCGGGAATTCCAGAATGTGCAACTTCTGGCCAAAGCAGAGTGGTACAACCCCGGCGGATCGGTGAAGGACCGGGCAGCCTTCAATATTGTGCGCGAAGCATTACGCTCCGGGAAGCTGGAGGGCAAGCAGCTTCTGGATTCCACCAGCGGCAACACCGGCATTGCCTATGCCATGATCGGCGCTGCCATGGGCTTCGGCGTCACCCTGTGTATGCCGTCGAACGTGAGCACAGAGCGCAAGCGCATCCTGAATGCCTATGGGGCCAGCATCATTTATACCGATCCCGGTGAAGGCTCCGACGGCGCCATTCGCAAAGCGCGCGAAATCGCCGCTGCCTCGCCGGATCGCTTCCATTATGTGGATCAGTACTCCAATGAAGCGAACTGGCGTGCTCACTACGAGACCACGGCCAACGAAATTTGGGAGCAAACCTCCGGGCAAGTGACGCACTTTGTTGCTATGCTCGGCACCAGCGGCACCTTCATCGGTACGAGCCGCAGGCTGAAGGAGTTGAACCCGAAGATCCGCTGCATTTCCCTCCAGCCGGATTCTCCCTTCCACGGCATAGAAGGCGCAAAGCACATGGCGAGCGCCATTGTCCCGGAAATCTACGATCCGAAGGTTGCGGATGAAGACTTACCGGTTCCGTCGGAAGCGTCGTATGCCATGGTGAAGCAGTTGGCACGGCAGGAAGGGATGCTGGTGGGAATTTCTGGCGGTGCTGCCGTAGTGGGATGCTTGCAAGTAGCGCGGCAACTACCTGCCTCCGCGCCGGCTGTAATTGTGACAGTCTTCCCCGACAACGGGGACAAGTATTTGAGCGAGAGGTTCTGGGACGAGTAAGAACCCCGCAATCACTGAATCATGCTGATACTAAGTTCATCGCTCTACGACGAACTCCGCAAACATGGCGAGGAGACGTATCCACACGAGTGTTGCGGAGTGTTACTGGGTCTTTTTCAGGAGGACGATCGCGTGGTGACGCAGGTGGTGCGGGCCGGCAACACGCGCGAAGACCGTCCGCAGGATCGCTACCATATTGACCCGCGTGAGCTGGTGCGCATTCAGCGCCAGGGCCGTGAGGCGGGATTGGATATTGTGGGTTTTTATCACTCGCATCCAGACCATCCGGCCCTCTGGTCGCAAACCGATTTGGCCGAGGCGCATTGGATTGGCTGCTCCTACGTAATTACCGCGGTCGAAAAAGGCAAGGCCGCGAAGACCAATGCCTTCCTGCTGAGTGGTACAGCGGAAGAGGACAAGCGCTTTGAAGATGAGGAAGTGCGCGTGCAACAAACTTCGGCAATGTAGGGTGAGCATTTACAATGCTGTGGCCCACGGCAGGGAATGAATCCCCGGGCAATTCCGGGCATCTTTCAGACACAGGCTAGAAAAACGATGAAAATTCTGATTCCGACGCCACTCCGGCAGTACGCGGACAAAAAGGACACCATTGAGGTCAGCGCCGGTACCGTGGGAGAGGCGCTGAACCGGCTGACTTCAGCGCATCCCGACCTTAAGCGCCACCTCTCCACGGAAGAAGGCAAGCTGCGCGCCTTTGTGAACGTCTACGTGAACGACGAAGATATTCGCTACCTGCAAAAGGAAAGCACACCCGTGAAGGAAAGCGACACGGTTTCCATCGTGCCCTCGATCGCGGGCGGAAGGGAGACATTGCGTCATTGAGCAGTTGTCATTGAGTCGTCGATCAACGGTCGACTAACGACGGATGGCTCAATGTCGAATGACCCGATGCGAGACTCACTATGGCTACTATTTCTCAGGAACCCCAGACTGTGTCCCTCTC
>JBFXAV010000280.1:0-4647 GCA_050183935.1 Candidatus Korobacteraceae bacterium
ACGGGGACACCAAGCAAATCCTGCTGTTTCCTGGGTCAGTGAGCGAATGCTTCGTCATGGCGCAGGATGCGTTCGACTTGTCGGAGCAGTTCCAGACGCCGGTGTACGTGCTCTCTGATCTCGATCTCGGCATGAATAACTGGATGTCCGATCCGTTCCCCTACCCGGAGAAGCCCATCAAGCGCGGCAAGGTGCTGAGTAAGGAAGACCTCGACCGCTTGGGTGGTTTCGCCCGTTACAAAGACGTGGACGGAGACGGCATTGGTTATCGCACCCTGCCCGGCACCAACCACCCCAAGGCGGCCTACTTCGCCCGCGGCAGCGGACACAACGAGAATGCGCAGTACAGCGAGCGTCCCGACGACTACGTGAACAACATGGACCGGCTGGCGCGCAAATTCGAGACCGCGCGCTCCTTTGTTCCCAAGCCGGAGCTGGTGCAGACAGGGAAGTCTTCCGAGGTGGGCATCATCGCCTACGGCACCTCCCATTGGGCGATGGTCGAAGCTCTCGACCAGTTGCGCGACGAATATGGAGTGGAAGTAGACTACATGCGAGTTCGCGCCTACCCGTTCACCCGCGAGGTGCACGACTTTATTGCGTCGCATGAGCGCATCTACATCGTGGACCAGAACCGCGATGCGCAGATGTTCACGCTGATTAAGTTGGATATCGACCCGCACCAAATCACCCGCTTGCGCAGCGTGCGCCACTACAACGGGCTTCCCATCGATGCCCGCTCTGTGACCGACGAAATCATCTCGCAGGAGGGCCGATAATCATGGCAAGCACTCCCAGCACTCCTCAGAAAACCAATCGCATTGGTTTGACCGTAATCGACTACAAGGGCGGCAGGACTACGCTGTGCGCCGGCTGCGGCCACAATGCCATCTCGGAACGTATTATCGATGCGTTTTACGAAATGGGAGTTCAGCCCGAGCGCGTCATTAAGCCCTCAGGCATCGGCTGCTCGTCCAAGAGTCCGGCTTACTTCATGTCCCGCGCCTCCAGCTTCAACGCCGTTCACGGACGTATGCCCTCCGTTGCCACCGGCGCCATGCTGGCTAACCGCACGCTCATGTGCGTGGGCGTCTCCGGCGACGGCGACACCGCGTCCATCGGCATCGGGCAGTTTGTGCACCTCATGCGGCGGAACCTGCCCATCATCTATGTCATCGAAGACAACGGCGTGTACGGCCTCACCAAGGGCCAGTTTTCCGCCACCGCTGACTTGGGTTCAAAGCTCAAGACCGGCGTCATCAACGACCTTCCGCCCATCGACACCTGCTCGCTTGCGCTGCAACTGGGCGCGACCTTTGTCGGACGCTCCTTCTCCGGCGACAAGAAACAGCTTCTTGCCATGCTCAAGGCGGCCATTGCTCATAAAGGAACCGCCATGCTGGACGTGATCTCGCCCTGCGTGACCTTCAACGATCACGAGGGCTCGACCAAGTCCTACAAGTACACGCGCGACCACGAAGAAGCGCTGCAGGACGTGAGCTTCGTGCCTGCGTTCGAGGACATCAGCGTGGAGTACGATCCCGGAGAAAGCATCCAGGTCACCATGCACGACGGCTCGCGCCTGCAACTGCGCAAGCTGGAAGAGAACTACGACCCCACCAACAAAACGGAAGCCGTCAAGCGGCTCATGCAGGCTCACGAAAAGGGCGAAGTGCTGACGGGAGTCTTCTATGTGGCTCCCCAGGCGCCGAACTTCCTAGAGATGCTGAACATGACGGACCTGCCGCTGGCTACGCTCCCGCAGGATGTCACGCGCCCGCCTAAGAACGTGCTCGACGAGTGCATGGAGCGCCTGCGGTAGGGAAGTTTCGGTTGGGATTTTTCGTGTAGAAACGGGGCTGTGCCCCGTTTCCATCAGGCACGGGTCAAAGACCCGTGCCTACACAACCGCCGTGCCCCACAGATTGTTCCTCTGGATTCCCAAGGGATTTTTTTGTGTAGAAACGGGGCTGTGCCCCGTATCCATTGGGCACGGGTCAAAGACCCGTGCCTACACAACCGCCGTGCTCACCGATTGTTTCTCTGGATTCCGAAGGGATTTTCTCGTGTAGAAACGGGGCCGTGCCCCGCTTCCATTGTGCACGGGTCAAAGACCCGTGCCTACACAACCGCCGTGCCCCACAGATTGTTCCTCTGAGCCCCGCAATTCCTGTCAATACCCTCCCAGCCTGTTCTTGACCGCAAGTGCAAGCTGCGTATGAAAATAAAAACGCAATCCTGATGTCACATTCACCCGGTCAGATCAGCTATTCTGGAAAGAGAAGGTTACGCGGAACGTTGCACTATCCCTGGGGAGTAGTAGTGAGTGCGTTTTCAATACCTTGGCTTAAACCTCTGTCCTTCAAGATTTTGCGCGGCTTGCCATTCGTAAACCAGTGTTTCAGAAGAATTTAGAAAGAAATACAGGGGAGGGGGCTCTTCTACGCCTTCCTCATCGCGAAGTACACTTCGCTGCCCAGCGACGGAAACATTGCACCCCAGAGAAGATTCATGCGCAGCCACAGTGATGAGTTCTCAATGCTGCGGCCGCCGTTGCGCATGAGGTATGCCCCAGAAAGAAATTCCACGGACATGCCATTTGCATGAGCGAAGCGTCGCAACCGCGCTGGAGTAATCACGCTCACATGCCCGTTCGGTCCTATGTTTGCTCGCAGCCTTCGCTGCCAATAATTCACCAGCATGTCAGGCATGGTCGGTGAGCCTCCCAGAAACAGCCCGCCGGGTTCGAGCACATCTAAAAAACGCTTCAGCGTTTTCTCCGGCTCCAGCAGATGCTCGAGCACGTGCAGGAAGATCACGGCATCATAGCGATCTACGGGTAGGGGGTCATCCGAGTCAAGATCGTGCCGGTAAAGATTCGAATAAGAGTAGCGCGATAGCTCGTCCGGCTTCAGATGGAGGTCAACCGCATCCCATCGCAAAATGATCGCCGGGAGCCGGAAAGTGCCGTTGCCCGAGGACGGCCCACCCATGAATGCCAGCATCTGCCCGCGATCCACGCCTACTTCACACACTCGCAGCGGACGTCCCAGGCGCTCGGCTTCGCGCTCCAGCAGCATGCGCACAAACCAATAACGCAGATAGCGCAGCGGATAACGAGTGCGCTCATGCGGCTTGTTCGGGTTCTCCGGGGGAATGCGCGAAAGAGTATCGAACCCTCGAAGATCCCACAAAGGATGCGGACGGGATCTTTGCGAGGATACAGGCGGCAGCGGCATGAGGAGAATGGGGAAGGGCGGAAGCGCGATTATAGCTCAGCAGCTCACAGATGTAGGACACAAGTGTAGAGACGTAGCTCTGCTACGTCTCAGTCTTAAACCGCGGAACGTTTATCAAAGGCAAAGACCGGCCCGATGCGACCGGTCTTTAACCCAATGCCCCATTCGCGTGCTTCTACCTGCGCTGGCTCACAGGCTTTGAGGCTCCCCTGGTGTTGTAGAAGATGAACGTACCCCGGTTGGTCGAGGTGAGAATGTCCGGCGCTCCGTCCTTGTTGATGTCCACTACCGCGAAGTGCGAGCCCACTCCGGAGCGGTTGTGAATGAGTTCGGGAACGAACTCCGCTCCGCCCGGAGCCTTGGGATTCCGTACCGTGCGGAACCAGTAGAGCACAGCCTGGCCGAATGGATCGGCGTCGGTGTAGCTGTCCAGGTGCGAGAAACTCCGCTTGCCGGTGATGAAGTCGATCACGCCGTCACCATCAATGTCGGCGTAGTTAGCTGCGTGCATCTCCGAAATGACAACATTGCCGGCATTCTTAGTAGCGAAGTTGTCGATGATCATGTGGCGGTTGAAGGTGATCTTGCCGCCTTCGCGCTTCTGCTCAAAGTAGGCGAGTCCCCAGCCGTGCGCGTTCAAGCCACCAACCACGTCGTTGAGGCCATCGCCGTTCACGTCATAGACGGCCATTTGTGAGCCGCCCGCGCCCTCCGAGCGTCCCCAGCGTCCGAAGCCATAGGAATGATAGGTCCACAGGCCAGTGTTGCCGGCAGGTGGCTGCTCCCACCACCCTGCGGCCTGAATGATGTCTGGACGCCCGTCGCCATTGATGTCGCCCACGCCCATGCCGTGACCATAGGCATAACCGGACTCAGAAACCTGGCGCGCGATCCACGGCGCCGTTGGATTTGCCGGATCGGGCTTGCCGTAAAAAAGAGTGGCTTTGCTTCCGAAGACGATCTCGGGTTTGCCGTCGCCATCAATGTCTTTCATTAGCGCCAGTTCGCTGTCGATCTGCGGCAGCACCGAGAATTTTTCCCAGCGGCGGTTCTCGCCCTTGGGATTGACGTACAGGTTCATCGGGCGGCCCTGTCCGGCAAGCAGGTCAGGCCATCCATCGCCGGTGAAGTCGTAGATGTAATTCACCATGTTGTTGGTGAACTGCGTGCTCGGATTGAACGTAGTGACCAGATAAATTTCGCGGCGCTTGGTAAAGTCCGGACCAAGGTAGTAGTACGGCCCAGCAACCACATCGAGGTTGCCGTCGCGGTCAATGTCGCCTGCGTCGGCGCTCCAGGCGTAATAGAACTGGTCGAGCTGCTGCATGCGGAAGCGGCTGGAGGTCTGCTCCGGGGGAACTGATTGCTGGTTTAGATCCTTGAAGGAAACGTCCTTAAAGCGCACTTC
>JBFXAV010000281.1:0-4642 GCA_050183935.1 Candidatus Korobacteraceae bacterium
CGGCGGCGCAGGAAGTGTATGCGCGCGCGACCTCGCCGGTGGCAGCGAACGCGTAATCTGCAGCAATTCAACAAAACTTGGGACGCACAGGGTACACTGGTGGCAGGGCCCTGTGTGTCCCCTACACTCCTGTCTTGCTGAATCCATTGAACTATGAAGATTGTCGTCGCGGAAAAGATATCCTCGTCTGCTATTGAACTACTGCGCCAGGAACCTGGCTGGACTGTACTGACTCACGATCAGGTGGACGGCAAGCTGGCCGAGCAGGTGGCTGATGCCGATGCGCTGATTGTGCGCTCCGCCGTGCAGGCGGATGCCGCCCTGATCGACAAGACCAACAAACTACGGGTGATTGGACGCGCCGGAATCGGCGTGGACAACATCGACCTGGAAGCCGCAACCCGCAAGGGAATTGCGGTGATGAATACCCCTGGCGCCAACGCTGTGGCGGTGGCCGAGCACACGTTCGGGCTGGCGCTGACGCTGGCCCGCTCCATCAGCCGCGCCAACCAGCTCATGCACCAGGGCAAGTGGGAAAAGAAGTCGCTGCAAGGTTCGGAACTGCGCGGCAAGACCATGGGCATTATCGGCCTGGGACGTATTGGCATGGAAGTTGCCAAACGGGCGCGTGCTTTCGAAATGAAAGTGGTGGGGCACGATCCCTTTGTCACCGCTGGAGCCGCGCACGATGCCGGCATTGAGTTGATTCCGCTGGACCAGGTGCTGGCCAGCTCGGATTATGTGAGCCTGCACATGGCGCTGACTCCGCAGACCGCCAACTTGATCAACGCCGAGAGTCTCCGCAAGATGAAGAAGGGGGCGCGCCTGATCAACTGCGCCCGCGGAGAGCTGGTGGATGAAGCCTCGCTGGCGGAGGCCATCAAGTCCGGTCACATCGCGGGTGCCGCTCTCGATGTGTTTGTGCAGGAGCCGCCGAAAAATTCTCCGCTGATTGGCCTGGAGAACGTGATTGCCACGCCGCATATCGCGGGATCGACGAACGAAGCGCAGGATGCCGTGGGCTTCCAGATTGCGGCGCAGGTTCGCGCTTACCTGAGCCAGGGCGTGATCCAAAACGCGGTGAACGTACCTTCGGTTTCCTACGAAGAGTACGTGGAGATGCGGCCTTACATTGTCCTGGCGGAGAGACTGGGATCGTTCCTGGGACAGACTACCGGAGAAGGGCTGAAGGACATCGCCATTCAGTACACCGGATCGATTGCCGACTGGAATACCACGTTGCTGCGCAATGCAGCGGTGATGGGTATTTTGAACGTCACGCTGGCGGAGCCGGCCAACCTGGTGAATGCGGCTTCGGTGGCGGATTCGCGTGGCATCCGGGTGCGCGAGAGCGGCAAGAAAGCGCATACGGGAGGCGGCGCGGCCAATGTGCTTACCATTTCGCTGCACACAGCGGACGGCGAACACACGGCCAAGGGCGCGGTGTTACACGGAACTTCTCCTCGGTTGCTGCAAGTGGACGGCATCAGCATTGAGACACCCCTGGAGCGCAACCTGCTGTTTTTACGCAACCAGGATGTACCGGGCGTAATTGGCCGTATTGGCACCATTCTGGGCGAGAACAAGATCAACATCGCGAATTTCTCCCTGGGACGCGAGGAGCCCACGAGCATGGCAGCCCGCGCAGGAGCTGGAGCAAGCGGCTCCGGCGCGCGGCAGGCGCTGGCCGTGGTTCACGTGGATGAGACGGTTTCAGAGAAAGCCTTGCAGGAGCTGCGAAAGCTGCCGGCAGTGCTGGAGGCAAGGCCAGTTCAGCTGTAGGAAGAAGTTTCACCCCAGAGGACACGAAGGGATCACGAAGGATGTGATCCCTTTTTTGTTCTTGTAGCATTTTCAGTTGGGCGCGCTGAGGATTTTCACTGCATGGCCCCTCGACTCCGCTTCGCTGCGCTCGGGGTAACAGATGGCGGCGTTGCTTTTACCGCAAGCATAAATGCCTGCGCCACCTGCCCGCTTATAGACTCTGCGAGGCCGCTGCTAGAAGATTCGGAAGTCGATGGTGAGATACTTTCGCGGATTCTGGCGGATGGCGTTAACCAGATTGCGGGTTTCGACCAGCATCTGGTTGGTGTTGTTGTAGACCGAGGGATCGACCAGCAACTGGCCAAGGGTTCCCTGCCCGGAGTTCATTTTCTCGGTAATGTCTGCCAAACGACTGATGGCAGTATCCAGGCGCTGGGCAAGCTGCTCATCGCGAATGAGCCTGCCGACCGCCCCCCGGCCCTGATTGATGTCCGTCATCAGACGGTCGGCCTTGGCCATGGTCGCGGTGGCATTGTCGTAAAGCGCGGGATCTTTGATGAGCTTACCCACTGTGCCCTCGCCGCGCTCGATGCTATCCACAATGGTGTTCAATTTTGTAACAGCGGCGCTGGCCTGATTGAACAGCTCGTCGCTGGCAATCAGCTTGCCGATGGTGCCCTGGCCTTCTTCAATGCGATTCAGAATGGATTCGACGTCGCCGACCATCGAATTCAGCCGGCGGTAGAGCTGCTCGTCGTAGATAAACTGGCCGATCGTGCCACGGCCGCTCTCCACCTGGGCGACAATGCGGTCGAGGCGTGTGACCAGGATCTCGACGTTCTGCAAGGTGGTCTGGCTGGCACGCACCACGTCCTGCAGCGCGGGGCTTTCGCGGGTTTTGACCGTGGCCTGGTCCTGAAGAACCTCGCCCAGGGGCGAGTCCGGCGTGGGCGGGGGAGTAAGAATATCCACAAAGGTTTCGCCGAGGACTCCAGCGGTGGAGAGCGTGGCAACCGAGGAGGTACGGAGCGCCTCCTGGTAGCGAGTGCTGACCCGCAGCGAGGCCCGCACCGGGGCTTCCAGCCGGTCGGGAACCACAAGGATTTCCGTCAGATTACCGATATCCACTCCCGCCAGGCGCACAGGGGCGCCTACGCGCAGGCCTTCGGCATTGTCGAAATAGGCAAAGAGGGTGATGCGCTTGGTGAACAGGCCGCTTGCGCCCGTCATGAGGAAGATCAGCACGGCCAGCGTCACGCTGGCGAAGAGCACTACCAGGCCGACCCGCAACTGGGACCACTTGAGCTGATGCTGGCTAGGCAACTCTCCCCCGCAAGAAAGGGCAGCGCTTTAAGGTTTGCGGCCGGAAAACCGCTTTGACGACCTTCCATTGATGCAGCATGTCCTGGGGAGCATGATAACAAAAGTCTGGTTGAGGCAGAGTGCGGGAAGCAACTGCACAAATACAATAGCTCCGTGAATCTCGACGACACCATCGTGGCGATTTCGACGCCTCCCGGGCGCGGCGGAATCGGCGTGGTTCGCCTCTCCGGGCCGGAAGCGAAAAGCATCAGCGAGCCTTTGTTGCGCCTCCCGCGACCGCTGGAGCCGGCACGTGCCATTCTGGGCAGCCTGGTGGAGCCTTTCACTCAAGAGAGGCTGGACGAGGTGGTGGTGACGTGGTTCCAGAAGCCGCATTCCTACACTACGGATGACGTGGTGGAGATTTCAGCGCATGGTTCGCCGGTGGTGCTGCGCAGGATCGTGGAGCTGGCACTGGAACACGGAGCGCGTTTGGCGGAGCCGGGTGAGTTCACCATGCGAGCCTTCCTGAATGGAAGGCTGGACCTGACGCAGGCCGAGGCAGTTCACGACCTGATCGAGTCGCAGACGTTATACCAGGCGCGAGTGGCGTCGCAGCAGCTTGGTGGGGCACTCTCGCAACAGCTTCGTCCCATCAAGCAGAAGCTGGTGGAACTGATTGCGGTGCTTGAGGCAGGCGTGGACTTTGCCGAGGACGATGTGGCCGTGCTGCCGAGTGAACGCATCCTAAAGCGCCTTAGCGAAATCGAAGCCCCGCTGCATGGCCTGCTGGCATCGTTCGTCTACGGCAAGCTGGTTCACGAAGGCATGACGCTGGCGATTGTGGGGCGTCCCAATGTGGGGAAGTCGAGCCTGTTTAACCGTCTGGTGGAGCGTGAGCGGGCGATTGTGACATCCACTCCGGGCACCACGCGCGACCTGGTGACGGAGACAGTTGCGCTGGGTGGCATCCCGGTAAGGCTGGTGGATACCGCCGGAATTCGCAAGGCACTGGATGAAGCGGAGCGCATCGGGATTGCGAAGTCGATGGAGGCGCTGGCGGACGCCGATCTGGTGCTGGTGGTGCTGGATGCTTCAGAGCCGGAAGCCGCGGAGGATTCCGGTCTGCTGAACGAAGTACACGGGCGCACAGCCGTTGTAGTAGAGAACAAGGCTGATCTGGCGGCCGCAGGAATGTCGAATGCGCGGCAAAATGGACTGCCGCGAGTGCGAACTTCGGCGGTGACCGGAGAAGGCATTGTAGAGTTGCGCGAAGAGATTCTTCGGCACATGGCTGGAGAGCAAGGAACGCTGCCAGACTCGGGGTTCCTGACCAATGTGCGGCAGGAACGGCTGGTGCGGGATGCCGTAGAGGCACTCGGCGCGGCGAGGGAGGCCGTGAGCAATCGAGTTCCGCTTGAGATGCTGCTGCTGGATCTCTACAATGGTTTACGGCCGCTGGATGAGATCAGCGGAGCGACGACGACAGACGACATCCTGAATCTGATTTTCAGCAGGTTTTGTATTGGGAAGTAATGTCAGCGTCGCTAGTCGTACAGGGAAGGTAGCCCAAATG
>JBFXAV010000282.1:0-4639 GCA_050183935.1 Candidatus Korobacteraceae bacterium
GTGTTCCCGCTGCGAGCGCGGCGTGGTGGAGTGCTGGTGCGCGCCGGTCAGACGGAAGCCTCTGTCGACCTGGCGCGTCTGGCTGGACTGTCGCCGGCAGGTGTGATCTGCGAGATCATGAACGATGACGGAAGCATGGCACGGGTTCCGGACCTGATTCCGTTCTGCGAGCAGCACGGGCTGAAGATGATGACGGTGGCGGAGCTGATCCGTTACCGGATGCAGCACGAGCGTTACATCCGGCGCATCGGGGAGTCGCTGGTCACAACCCGCTTCGGGGAGTTCCGCACGATTGCCTATGAGAGTGAAGTGGACGGCAGCGAGATGCACCTGGCGCTGGTGAAGGGCGACCTGGAGCATGGTGGCGATGGGCCGGTTCCGGTGCGCATGCACTCACACTGCCTGATGGGCGACGTGTTTGGCGCAACCCACTGCGGATGCCGCCAGGCGATTGAACGCTCATTGCAGATCATTTCCGAGGCTGGCAGGGGAGCCCTGATTTATTTACACCAGACGGCGCGTGGATTTTCCGTGGAGCGGGTGGACGACCGCAATCTGCTGGCTTTTCATCGCACGCTGCCAGCACAGGGGCAGGATCGAAAGACGCAGCGGGAAATCGGCATTGGCGCGCAGATCCTTTCAGACCTGAATCTTCGCCAGATTCAGTTGCTCACAAACCATCCCAGGAAAGTCGCGGGACTGGAAGGATTTGGAATTGAGATTGTGGAGCAGGTTCCGCTGTTCCCTGCCCAGGTGGGCTCAGGGCTCTGAAAGCCACGTGCCCATGAGCAGGCGGAATTCAACATGCCTCCGCCGGGTACAAACGACTACGAAGGCTTTCGCGGGATGATCTGCTCTTGCGCCAGAAAAAACTGGGCCGAGCACTGGTTGGAGCCGCAGATTACAGGGATAAGCCCGGAGACCTGCCGACGGGTAATCAAGCCCAGGGTTCCGCATTGCGGACAAGCCAGCACGGCCCAGTAGGGATCGTCGCCTTCGCCGACCTGGCCGGCGTTTTCCAGAACGAAAATCGTTCCCGGCCCCATCTGCTCCGGAATCCATTCGCTAAGTACGTTGACCTCGGAAACCATGCTCCGCTCCTGTGATTCCTGGCTCTTGAATTCCTGCTACCGCTTTCTGTCCCTTACTCCGCGCAAATGTCTAAGAAGCTGCGCGGCGCAGCCGCCCCGAGGGCGTCCGCGATGAAGCCGGGCTTCTACGCAACTCGCGTAGCATTGCACCTCTTGCCGCGGCACTCCCGCCCGATGTCTTGCTCAGCGTCTCTCGAACCCTCTGTCCTTTGTCGTTCTTGTGTGCGCGAACCTCGGCGCGAATGCGGCGCACGGTGTCGCTCAGACATATCGTAAGCATCGGTTGGCGGGAATTTTTGAGCAGATCCACGACCCTGCGGGCGGAATCTTCCAGAAAAATGTGCCTGCCGTCGGTGAGCAGGTGGTACTCCGAAGCGCCGGAGACGGTTTCCACCAGGCGCCTGGCAAGCTCGCGCTGGAGAAACCGCATGACCTTGCGCACGCGCTGAAGCGAAAACCCGCGGCGGCGCAGATCGCAGATGACGGCGACTTCAGCGAGGTCCTCGAAGGAGTACACGCGGCGGCGGCCCTCGCGACGCGGAGCAACGATGCCGCGCTCATCCCACCACTGGAGCTGCCGCGGGGTGATGCCCGTGAGCACGGAGACCTCATTCGAACTGAAACCTGCTGCCACTGGCGCTGCAATCCTTTTAGAACAAAAACTGTTGGAAATGTTTGAAACATTCTATGGGGGATATGTCCACTGTCAATTCGAATTTGGAAGGCAGGACCGCGACAGTCACTGGCCGGTTTCTATATCCATGGGCGAGGCCCTTCCCAGGTATTAGTAGTATTCTTGAACAGAGAACTTACCGCTTCTGGCACGTGATTCGGCATGACAACCGGGGCGGTCTTCACGAACAGCAAGAGATATAAGCCGCAGTGATGGTTATAATTGTATATTATGCTAATCCAATAAATATAAACTTGCCTAATGAACCAAACTCGCTGTAATCCTAGAGGAGACGGTTTGCGGGCAGCTCGCGCAGGATAGCTTCTTGAAGGAGCACGGCGCGGCTAACCCCGCTGCATCGGCGCTTCAGTCAGGCTGGCGCCCGGGAAATGGAAGGAAACGCGTGAAAAAGACCGGAGCAGAAATTCTTTGGGAGTGTCTCCTGCACGAGGGAGTGACTACCATCTTTGGATATCCCGGCGGAGCGATCCTGCCGGCGTATGACGCGCTGACCAAGTATCCCATCCACCACGTGCTGGTACGCCATGAGCAGGGCGCTACCCACATGGCTGACGGATATGCGCGCGCAACCGGCAAAGTCGGGGTGGCGATTGCAACCTCCGGGCCGGGCGCAACCAACATGGTGACGGGCATTGCTACGGCGATGATGGACTCCTCGCCAATCGTGTGCATTACCGGCCAGGTGGGAAGCAAGCTGATCGGCTCCGATGCCTTCCAGGAAACCGACATTACCGGCATTACCCTGCCGATCACCAAGCACAACTACCTGATCACGCGTCCGGATGAAGTTGCCGAAGTGGTGCGCGAAGCGTTTTATATCGCGAAGTCCGGTCGGCCGGGTCCGGTGCTGATCGACATTACTAAGGATGCGCAGCAGAGTTCCTGCGAGTTTGAGTGGAAGGCGACCACGCCGGTGCTCCCCGGCTATCGTCCTGACCTTTCGCCGGAGGCGTCGGATTACGCCAATGCACTGGAATTGATCCACAGCGCGCAGCGTCCCATCATTCTAGGTGGGCACGGCATTCTGGTTTCCGGTGCCGAGCGCGAGGTGATTGAGTTCGCCGAAAAGGCAAACATTCCGATCGCTATGACCCTGCTGGGACTGGGCGGCGTTCCGGCGCAGCATCCGCTGAACCTGGGCATGATGGGTATGCACGGCGAAGCGTGGGTGAACCAGGCCATCCAGGAAGCTGACCTGCTGCTGGCCTTTGGCATGCGCTTCGACGACCGCGTGACCGGCAACCTGAAGACCTATGCCCTGAAGGCGAAAAAGATTCACATCGAGATCGACCCTGCCGAAGTGAACAAGGTTGTGCGCGTGGACCAGGCGCTGGTGGGCGACCTGCGCGACGTGCTCCAGCACATGTTGCCTAAGGTGGAGCGGCGCGAGCGCGGCGAATGGCTGGGACTTATTAACGATTTGAAGGGCGATGCCGCAGTGCGCGACATCCAGAATCTTCCGGACAACGGGCACCTCTACGCCGCGCACGTGATCAACGACATCTGGCGCGAGACGCGCGGGCAGGACGTAATTGTGGTGACCGACGTTGGCCAGCACCAGATGTGGGAGGCGCAGTACTTCAAGCACGAAACGCCGCGCTCGCTGGTGACCTCCGGCGGTCTGGGAACGATGGGGTTCGCCCTGCCGGCGGCGATTGGAGCCAAGATGTCGCGGCCAGAGGCCGAGGTCTGGGTGGTCGTCGGCGACGGCGGCTTCCAGATGACCATGTGCGAGCTGGCGACGATTGTTCAGGAGAACCTGGACATCAAGATCGCCATCATCAACAACGGTTACCTGGGCATGGTGCGGCAATGGCAGGAGTTCTTCTATGAGCGCCGCTATAAAGCCACTCCGCTGGTGAACCCGGACTTTGTGAAGCTGGCGCAGGCCTTTGGATTAAAAAGCACCGCAGTTTCCCAGCGTGCGGAAGTGGTTCCTACGGTACAGGAAGCGCGGGCGCACAAGGGTACGGTGCTGATCGACTTCAAGGTAGAACAGGAAGACACGGTTTACCCCATGGTTCCCGCGGGCGCCGACCTGCACAATATGATCCGGCGTCCAAGCCCGATCGTGGAGACTGCCGCGGACGTGTAGGGCAGGTTAAGAATTGAGAGTTCCAACATGCTGAGCACATTAGTCGTTTACGTGGAAAATAAGCCGGGCGTGCTGAACCGGGTGGCATCGTTGTTTCGCCGGCGTGCGTTCAATATCGAGTCGCTGACCGTGGGCCATACGGAAAAGCCTGGCCTCTCGCGCATGACCATTGTGGTGAACACCACCGACGAATTTGGGGCCAAGCGCCTGGAGGCGAACCTTTACAAGCTCGTCAACGTAGTCCGGGTGGACAACATCACCAGCGCGCCTTCGGTGGACCGAGACCTTGCACTGATTAAAGTGAGCGCGCCTCCGGAAGAGCGCTCGCACGTGCTGCAGCTTGCCAATGTGTTTCGCGCCCGCGTAGTGGATGTTGCTCCGGATTCGATGATCCTTGAGATCACTGGGGCGGAAGACAAGATTGAAGGCCTGCTGGAAGTGCTGCGTCCGATCGGAATTCTGGAGATGGTGCGCACCGGGCGGGTAGCGATGGCCCGCGGATCGAAGTCCCTGGGTGAGCAGGCAGCGGCAGCAGTGGTAGGATCGCTGGCGCCGTCGCTCGAATCGCCGGGCGAAGACATTTCGTATTCAGTCTGAGGTCGCGCCTCGTCGCGCCCAGCCAATTTTAGAAGGGGATCTCATGGCGAAACTTTACAAAGACCAGGATGCTGATATTGCCCTGATCCGCGCCAAGAAGGTTGCGGTGATCGGATACGGCTCGCAGGGACACGCGCACGCGCTGAACCTGCGCGATAGCGG
>JBFXAV010000283.1:0-4637 GCA_050183935.1 Candidatus Korobacteraceae bacterium
AGTTTTCCGGTACGAACGTCAAATGCTCGCAGGTCTCCCGGCGCGGAGCCATAGCCTTCGCCCACGGCCGAACCCATGATAATCAGATCCTCAAACACGCGACCCGGCGTTCCGGTCTGTACGTTGCGCGCGCGTGGGATTCCCTCGCGGAGGTCCACACGCCCATCCTTGCCGAAGGTCTTGATCGGCTTGCCGGTCGTGGCGTCGAGCTGCTGAAGGTAGCTGCTAGCGGAGAAAATGAGCCGGCGGTCCGTGCGATCCGTACTCTCCCAGTAGTTCATGCCACGGTCGTTGGGATTGCCGTCCACTGCATACGACCAGAGCGGACTGCCAGTCGCCGCATCGAGTGCAACAATCGTTCGATCCTTGCCGAGCACGTACATGCGGTCATCGACCACCAGCGGATTGAAGCCAAATCTGGCGCTGGTTCCCGGCACCAGATGCGACCATGCCAGCTCCAATTGACCGACGTTGTCTCGATTGATCTGCTGGAGCGCCGAGTACTGCATGGAATCGGAGGAGCCCCCGTAGTCGCTCCACGCAGTGTAGGGCTGCCGTGATGAGGTCAGCTCACGACCCGACAAGACCAGCGCCATCGCGAGCAAAACCAGTACAACGGTCGCCAGCGTGAGCGGCCAATGCCTTGGAAGCGAACTGGTACCAGGTAGCACCGTCAGTCCTGTTTTTTGCGGACCAGCTTGGCGCTGGGCGTGGTATCTGCCTCCAGGTCGCCGAGAATGAACTGCACTGCGGCAAGCAGGTGCCGCACCCACCGCGGGTCGGTGTAGAGACTCGTAGTGTGTCCCAGCGGAGTGGCGTAGACGCGGCCCTTGCCGTAGCTCTTGATCCAACTCACTCCATAGTCATGGTCGGGGCGAGTGCAATCCTTGCAGAAGCGGCCAGCGGTGGCCATATCTGATTTCTCTACATCAATACTCATTAGGATGTGCTGCTTTTGCCGTGTGTAGGGAGATGAGGCTGGGAAGTGGTAGAACTCGTCCGTATGTTCCACCGGCCTGCCCTCGAACATGGCAGTGAGCGCGCTGTCTGGATCATCCAGCTTCAAGATTTTGGTTTCCACCCGGTGAGCGCCCGACCACCCGCCGAGCATCTCGGTGAACTCTGGCCAGTTGAGATTGGCGTAGGTCACGGCATGATTGCCGCCAAGCCCGCCGCCTTCACGGATAAAGCGCATCAGGCTGGCGCGAACCTCTGGGTCAGGGAACACCATGCCGCAGACGTTGTTGAGAAAGACCGCGTCAAATTCTTTGATCTTGGGATACTTCAGGTTATTTAAGTCATTGCTGAAAACGGGTTCAAACGCGCCTGTGTGCTTGGCCATCTGCTGCAGCAACCAGTTGCCGTGCGGGATGGTGGTGTGCCCGGAGTACATTTGTAGGTCAGTCACCAAAAGCTTTCGTGGCTTTCTGGGTTGGGCAAACGCCTGGCGCGGAACAGCGGCATCGATTTGTGCCCGCATTTCTTCCGAGAGGCGCTCCGGTCCGCGAATAGCGCCCATGGGAGACTCCACGACCTGCTGCACGCGCGCCGCCATCGCGGGAAGCAAAAATGTTTCTACGGCCTGAACGGAACGAGCCAGATCGGCTTCCACGTCAGCAGCAGATCCGGTTGATTCCATGGAAACAAACAGCGGCTTTAATCCCATGCGAAAAGCAGCCAGAAAGAAATCTGGCAGGCCAGCAGCACCGCTTCCGGCAATCACATCTCGCCCTTTGGAACCTGGCGTATTGCGGTCGCGCACCGCCACTGCCATCATGCGGTCTTTCACTATGCCTAAGCCGTCCATCGGTCGAATACCTGCCTGCATCCATCCGCCAATGTCGGCGCTGACGCCTACGCGACGGCTGCGCCCCTGCAACGCATCAACCACGATCTTGGGATCTTCGCGGTTCTCTACTGCCACGTTCACACCGAATTCGTTCGCTAGTGTGTCCAGGGAAGGAAGCGCGGTCGGTTCTAGTGGAACAATCAGCGTTTCCACGCCAAGGTCTTTTGCCAACTCGAACATCTTGCGTCGGGTGGGCTCGTCAGAGGGCAGGCTCTGCACGCGGTAGGCCGACATGCGAACGTTCAATTCGCGTAAGCGGGCGACAGTTGCCAGTCGTTCACCGCGCGCGAGGTTCCAGTCGAGGTTCTTGGGCACTTCGGGACTAAGTTTCTGGCCGCTGAAGCCCTCAATGCTTCCGAGTCCGAGTGCGTCTGCCTTGGCTGCAGCTTCGGTAAAGGTGAGCCGGGAGAAAGCGCGCGCCGGGATTCCGATTTGCCATCCAAACCAGATCGTTTCATTGGCAGCTCCCAGCCGGATGGTTCCCAGGTCTGACCCCGAAGGCCGCACGGACGCGGATCCAGCAGGAGTTGCTGGCTGCGCAGCCTGCGCACCCGCAGCGCCTCCCCGGCCCCGAGCGCCTGGCCCGGAAGGCGCAACTTGTGCCGCCACTCCAGGTATGCCAGTCAACATTCCGGATATAAGGAGAATCGCTGTCAGGAGAATCAACGAAGCATGAGACGTAATCAGCATGTGACCTCTCGCAAAGCCGAGGCGGTAAAGTTCGCAACCCTGATAACCGGTCGCGCGGAACTATCTCACAGTCAGGCTGGGCTCACAAGGGCTGGGCCGCATCGATTATGTAAGGTGTGATTTGCCGGAGAAGTGTATCGGTCGGATTTTTTGGAGCTATTGTCGCCTACCGCAACCGCGCAGATTCCCTGACTTGTTGCACAATTTGCTCCAGCAGGTCGTCGTTGGACTGGCCGGGCGCTGGCTGAATGCCGGTTTTGTTTGTCACGAGCGCCACCAGTTGCTGGCTGGTAGCGGAGCGAACATTTACGGGGAGCTCAAAGCGGCGGTGCAGATAACTTTCAATCACCACCAGTTCGTTGGCAGAAATCTTACGCACGGCATCGGATGGAGCTGTTCCACCCGAAGCTTCCGCAACCATGGGCCTCATATGCTCCGCAGGTTTCTCGTGGACGACCACGGTGCCCGCCACGTAATCTCCCAGCCTGCGGTTCTGCTGATTCAGCAGCATAGTGACCACTCCGGTGGCATACATGCCTGGAAGGCCATCCACCGCTCGCATCAGGTTTCGGGCAATCGCTTCAAAGGTGTTAATCGGCCGTCCGGAGGCCTTAATTACGCGGATGCCGGCGTGCCGTTTGCCGGGTGTCTGCCCCTTCCACATGATTTCAAAGACCGCAAAATAGCCCCAGTAGATCGTGAAGAGGAACAGGATGAAAATGGCCGCCCACAACGATTGGGGCAGCCAGCCAATGGTCACCGGCGCGGTAAAGAGAAACACCAGAAAGCCTAGGAATGTAATGATGAACTGAAGTAAGCTGTCGAAGGCCAGCGCCAGAAAGCGGCTTCCAATGCCTGCGAGCGGCAGCTCCAGCGCGATCTGCTCTGGCGTGTCGATCGTTAGCTTGTCGGTTAGCTGGTTTGTTAGTTTGTCGCCGGAATGCACCTGTGATCTCCAGCCTCTGGATACGCAAACGAAAACCGCATTGGGAACGTCTGGAGCGCTTGCTGGAAATCGCCGGCGCGAAGGGAATCTCCGCCCTTACGCGCGACGAGATGCGCGAACTGGGGCTGCTCTACCGGCAGGTAGCCGCTGATCTGGCGGCACTGCGTGAGGACCCAAGTTCCGTGCATTTCGCACGCTACCTGAACCAGTTGCTCGCGCGCACTCATAACATCATTTATACGGGCCAGAAAGCAAGTCCATCTTCGGCTCTGGCGTTCCTTGTGACGGAGTATCCACAAGTGTTCCGCCGCAACGCAAGTTACTGTGTTGTGGCCTTTCTCGTATTTCTGACGGCCACAGTGGCCGGCTCTCTGGGCACGCTTCAGGACCAGGAGTTCCAGCACAAGATGCTGGGACCGCACATGGTGGAAACCATTGAGCGCAAGGAGATGTGGACGCACTCGATTGTTACAGTCAAGCCACTGGCCTCCAGCGCCATCATGACCAACAACCTCAGTGTGGCGTTTACCACGTTTGCTCTCGGAATCACCGCCGGGCTGGGTACTTTGTACATGATGGCGATGAATGGCCTGCTGTTCGGCGTGGTCGCCACCTCCTGCTGGCTGGCGGGCATGAGCGTTCCGCTGTGGAGCTTCGTGATACCGCATGGCGTACTTGAGTTACCGGCGATCTTTATTGCTGGCGGCGCCGGCCTCCTGGTGGCGCGCGGACTGCTGTTTCCCGGGATGCTTCCGCGCAAGGACAGTCTTGCCGTAGCCGGCGGCGAAGCAGCGCGACTGCTGGTGGGCGCGATTCCAATGCTGGTGGTGGCAGGAGTCATTGAGGGATTCGTCTCTCCCACGGAGTTGAGCGCGAGCACAAAGTTCGCGCTCGGCGTGCTTTTCGCCATCATGCTGGCGGCGTACCTGGGAATGTCGCGTGGGAAGGCTAAAGACGGTTCTTTGCCTTCACTTCAAGGTACGAGTTCACCAGTGCTGCCGAAACCTCTCCAGAGCTGACCTCAATCGCCAGAGCGCCTCGTTCCTTCAAGCGGGCAAGCAGCACCTCGCGGCGGTGTACTACCTCCTGCGCGGCGGTGAGCTGGAACATCTCTTTCACCGTGTCAGGCTCGGAACCTGCCACCTGCAACAG
>JBFXAV010000284.1:0-4635 GCA_050183935.1 Candidatus Korobacteraceae bacterium
AGGATACGGGTTCCAGCCATCCGCGAGATCGTGCCAGATGGGTTACTTTTCTCCAGAGTGTAACCCGGGAAGGCGCTTCACTATCTCCGAGCCAATTGGCACGATGGCTGCATGAAGAGGCGGGGTGGTCAGAAGAGGTGGCGTCCGAATTAGCATCTGAATATGAGCTCACCGTGGACGTGGCGAAAGGCTTCGTAAAGCCAGCCTGAATGCCGACACTCTCTGGTATTGTTACGTCAATTCAATCTCAGCCAGGGCCAGTCGTTTTGCTGGACACGTGTGCGGTATTTGACGTTGGACGCGCTCTTTACCACCCGTCGATTCCAGGGGCAAACTTAGCTTCAACTCTGAAAGTGCTCGCGGCTGCCAGCTCGTCCCCCAATTCACTTTGGTTGGTAATGCCTTTGGTTGTGCAACAGGAGTTCCAGAAGCTTAAAGTTACGATTACGAATGGGATAGTCAAGGAATTAGAGAGGCTTGATCTTTCACTGCATGCTCTCGTGAGTTCTGGCCGTTATCCCGCGCATAGCTCGTTGCAGCGGCAGCTACTGCCCGTAATCGCAGCCCTCCACGACGACCTACTAAGCACTTGTCTAGTGATTGATTCAGATCCAGCTTGCGAACTGCGGGCTCGAATGAGGATTGCAGCTGCTGATCCTCCTGCTGGGAAAGGCGGCAAGAACAGTGCTGACGCCCGTATTTTTGACCACTGTCTCGGTCTTTGCCGTACTCTGCGTTCGTCGGGTTTCAAAGAGCGCTGCTTCTTCATTTCTTCGAACAAGCGCGATTATGGTCCAATTCCGTACGGCAAAGGCTGCTTGCCAGCAGAACTGTCTGCGGTAGCTCTTGAGTACGAGAACTCATTTGACTCTGTTGCGTCAGCCTTAAAATTGTGAGCCTTTCCTTCCAACTCGGCAACCTCACCATCGGCGATGGTTCTCTCTTCCTCATCGCCGGTCCCTGCGTCATTGAGTCCGAAGAGCACGCGCTCAAAATGGCGGAGTGTATCTATGGTGTCGCGCGCGCCATGCGTGTGCCGTACGTCTTCAAGGCTTCCTACGACAAAGCCAACCGCACTTCGGTGAAGAGCTTTCGTGGCCCGGGGCTGATGGACGGCCTTCGCATCCTGCGCAAAGTCGCCGAGTCGATCAAAGTTCCTGTGCTTACGGATGTCCACGAGGCTGCCGATGTCCCGGAGGTCGCGGCAGCGGTCGATATTCTTCAAATTCCTGCCTTTCTCTGTCGCCAGACGGACCTTCTCGTCGCAGCGGGCCGCAGCGGCCGGGTGGTGAACATCAAGAAAGGCCAGTTCATGTCGCCGTGGGACATGCGGCATGCCGTCGAAAAAGTCCGCTCAACCGGAAACGACAAGGTATTCCTGACCGAGCGCGGATCGTCCTTCGGCTACAACAACCTGGTGGTCGACATGCGCTCGCTTCCCGCGATGCGCAAGTTTGCTCCGGTGGTCTTTGATGCGACGCATTCCGTGCAACTCCCGTCAGCGTCAGGGAATGACGGGCAAGCGTTGAGCGGCGGGCAGCCGGAATACATCCCGGTGCTGGCGAGAGCGGCGGTAGCTGCCGGCGTAGATGGTGTCTTTATGGAGGTCCACGACGATCCAGCCCAGGCGCTCTCCGATGGCGCCAACGCGCTACACCTGAAGTGGCTCCGCCCGGTGTTGGAAGAGTTGCTGGCGGTGCATGAAGCCGTGCAGAAAGTCCTTCGCGGGAGTGCTCCGGAAAACGCTTCTGGCAGTGTCAATTCCTGACAGGTCTTGGAATTACCAATCTACAGGCTTGCGCGGTTCCCCTAAAATAAGCAACTCACCATTCTGCGGAGTGGTACGTCTTTATAATGGCAAAACATAATGGCAAACGTTAATCGATTCGGGTGGGTTGCAGGTGCAAGAGCGGCAATCCTGCTTGGAAGTTAGAGTGGACTGGGACCGCCGTCCAGCCCGTATCGAGGAACGCGGAGGAACCAAGTTGTTTCTTGCGGAAATTCTAGGGAGTCCCAGTCGCCTCGTGCGTGGCACGATCGTTTTGTTGCTGTTCCTTTCATCTGGATTCCTATTGTCGGCGCAGACCCGGCCTGGGACCCTGACGGGAACGGTAGCGGACCAGGTTGATGCCGTGATTCCAAACGCGCAACTGACGATCCGCGGCTCCCGAGGGTTTAGCCGGTCTGCTACTTCCGATGGTCTGGGACGGTTTACCTTCACCGGCCTTCCGGCAGGCGCCTACACGCTGAGCGTTACTGCGGAAGGATTCGCCGACTACACCAACGCAGATGTGCGCATTGCCGCCGGCCAGACCCTGACCCGGAATGTGAGCCTCGCGATCACAACAGTGCAATCCCAGATTGACGTTGCGGCGGACGCAAACGAAGTGAGTGTGGAGGCCTCCAGCAACGCGGATGCACTGGTTCTGACCGACGCAGATCTGGCCACGCTTTCCGATAACCCCGATGACCTGATGGAGGATTTGCAGGCATTGGCCGGGCCGGGCGCCGGGGAGGATGGTGGAGAAATCCTGGTCGATGGGTTCTCTGGAGGCGAACCGCCGCCGAAGTCGTCCATCCGGGAAGTTCGCGTAAACCAGAATCCGTTTTCCGCTGAGTACGAGCGGCCTGGTCGCGGTCGCGTGGAAATTCTTACCAAGCCGGGAACGGACCGCTTTCGCGGAAATATGCGTTTCGACTTTGGCGATGCGGTACTGAACTCTCGCAACCCGTTTGTAGACCAAAAACCGGACTTCAGGAGAAAGAGTTGGGACGGATCGCTGGGTGGGCCGCTGACGGCGAAGACCTCATTTTTCGTCAATCTGAGCCGCGAAGACGTGGCTGAGAACAGTGTAATCAATGCACTGATCCTCGACCCTTCCCTGAATGTGACCACGTTTCAGCAGACGGTCCCGAATCCTAACGACGAGACTGAGTTCAACGTCCGCATCGATCACCAACTAGGCGCCAACCATACGCTGATCGGTCGTTATGAACTGGATCGGGAATCTCAGGAGAATTCCGGGCTGGGGACATTTTCGCTGCCGACTCGTGCTTACAACCAGGAAATGCGGGAGCACGCCTTACGACTCACCGAAACCGCAATTTTGAGCCCCAGCAGCGTGAACGAAGTGCGCTTCCAGTACTGGCGGACCTATTCGGCGAACCTGGCGGCGAATGAAGATCCGACGATTGAAGTACAACAAGCGTTTTCCTCTGGCGGCGCAGCGGTTGGCTTATCGAACTCCAAGCAGAACCAGTTTGAGCTGACGAATATCCTCTCGCACAATCGCGGGCAGCACCTGATGCGCATGGGTGGCCGGGTACGACAGGTAAGCATTGCGGACCGCTCCATGCAGAACTTCAACGGACGGTTCACATTCTCATCGTTGGAAGCCTACCGCATCACTCAGCAGGGTTTGCAGGATGGGTGGACGCCGGAGCAAATTGCGGCGGCTGGCGGGGGCCCGATCCAATTCACGATGACGGCGGGCAATCCGCTGGCTTCAGTGAGTCAGACCGATGTAGGAGTGTTCTTCCAGGATGATTGGAAAGTTCATCCGCAGTTTACGCTCAGCACGGGATTGCGCTACGAAAACCAGACCAACATTTCCAGTCTGTCAAATTTTGCTCCTCGTATTGGAGTGGCATGGGCCCCTGGGGGCCGCGATCGCAAGCAGCCAACAGTGATCCGCGGGGGATTCGGTATCTTCTACAACCGCGTCGGCCAGAACCTCACGCTGCAGGCCCTGCGTCTGAACGGTGTGCGCCAGCAGCAGTTCGTGGTGACCAGTCCGCTGTTTTATCCAAACATTCCTTCAGTGGACCAGCTTGCGGGTAACGTATTGGAGCAGGCTGTGCGCGTGGTGGATCCAAGCGTTGGCGCTCCCTACAATCTGCAAACTTCGATCAGCCTGGAGCGGCAGCTTCCAAAGAGGACAACCCTCAGCCTTAGCTATGTGAACACGCAGGGCTACCGGCGCCTTCGCTCGCGCAATATCAATGCTCCGCTCGCGGGAACTTACGATCCCATGCAGCCGGATAGTGGAGTGCGTCCGCTGGAAGGCGGCAATGTCTATTCCTACGAATCCACCGGCTCCTTTCAGCAGAACCAGTTGGTGGTGCGAGTGAACGCGCGGCCGAGCAGTCGCTTTGACGTGTTCGGTTTTTATTCCTTAGGTAAGGCCAGCAGCGATACCGACAGTGCCGGCACGTTCCCCGCAAGCCCCTACGATATTTCCAGTGAATTCGGACGTGCTGGATTCGACGTGCGGCACCGGGGGACAATCGGCGGCTCCTTGCGCGTTCCGGGTGATGTTTCCCTGAATCCGTTCGTGACCATGAACAGCGGGTCGCCGTTCAACATTGTGATTGGGCGTGACGTGAACGGGGATTCTTTGTTTACGGATCGCCCGGCGTTTGCCACCGACCTGAGTCGTCCTAGCGTGATGCACACGGCCTATGGTGTGTTCGATACTGATCCGATTCCGGGGCAGACATTCATTCCGCGTAACTGGGGAGAAGGCCCGGGACAATTCATGGTAAATATGCGTGTCTCCAAGACCTTTAACTTTGGAGCGCGCGAACCCAGGACTACGGCCAGTACACAGCCATTCCAGGAGGGCGGGAGGGGGC
>JBFXAV010000285.1:0-4626 GCA_050183935.1 Candidatus Korobacteraceae bacterium
CTTGAACCACGACGGAATACCAGACGTCCAGGCTGGCCCCTTCTACTACCTTGGTCCCGATTTCAAAGTGGCGCGAGAACTGTATCCTCCGGCAACTATCAATGTGGAGGGCTTCGTTGAATCTGGCGGCCCAGAGCAGCCACAGGCCGGGGCAATCGTCCACGGGAGCTACCCTCCTCACTTTCAGTCCTACATTCATGACCTGAATGGGGACGGCTGGAACGATGTGGTGATGATGATGGCGTTCGGGCCACGGCCAACCTTCTCCGGACACGTCTTTCTCAATCCACGTGGAGAACCCCGCCATTGGGATAACTATGAAGTCATCAAAGTTGTTCCCAACGAAATCAATCCCTGGGCGGATATTGATGGCGATGGCCGTCCCGAGTTAATTGGGCAGCTGGGAACGCGTGCGGACTGGACCGACAACCAGTGGGGCTACTGGAAGCCAGATTGGTCGAATGCAACCAAAGCCTGGACGTTTACCGCTATTTCAGAGAAACGGCGCTGGGGTGGGCACGGTGGAGGCGTAGGGGATATCAATGGAGATGGGCGCATCGACATCGTGGGACCGCTGGGCTGGTGGGAACAGCCTCCCGCCGGAACCACTGGTCTTTGGAAGTTCCACCAGGTTGCGCTTGGGCGTCCGGAATTACCAACCGGACCGGGGAGCGGAGGATCGGACATGTCTGTCTATGACGTTAATGGGGACGGCCTGGCGGACGTAGTTACCAGCATCGCGGCGCATGGCCCGGGACTGGCATGGTTCGAACAAAAGAAAGACGGCGCCTTTGAACGCCACGACATTATGGGCGCTCCCGAGGACCGCAAGTCCCCTGCTGGGGTGGCGTTCGCCGAGTTGCACTCGTTAACTTACGCCGATATGGATGGAGACGGGCTGAAGGATATCATCGCGGGAAAAGACTGGTATTCCCACGGATTCGTATACCAGGAGAACGAGATCGATAATCCGGCAGTGTTGTATTGGTTCAGGCTAGTTCGCAATCCCAAGGCGCCCGGTGGAGCGGAGTTCCTACCCGAGATGATTCACAATAACTCGGGGATAGGCCATCAGTTCACAAATGCGGACATGAACGGCGACGGTGCTCCCGACATTCTGACCTCAGCGCGAAGAGGCACATTCGTTTTCTTTAATAACACGCGCAAGCGGTAGCACAAGCTTGTATGGACCGTGGTGTGTCGGTAGGCGAAACTTGCCCGCGCGGCCTAGAAGGCTGGAACAAGTCGCTTAGCTCACGGGACTGAGTCCATTTTTTTCCTAAACTTGTGCTTGACAGGACCCGCCTCTATATCCGATTCTCTATCTTGTAAATCGACTAAATAGTGTTATCCAAAAAGGCTAAATACGGTTTACAGGCGCTGATTTATCTGGCCAAGCAGCCTCCGCAGAAACCAGTGTTGATCGCGGAGATGGCGGAAAAAGCGCGGCTGCCAAAGAAGTTCCTGGAGCTGATCCTGCTGGAGCTGCGAAACGTTGGCATCGTCCAGAGCAGGAAGGGTAAGGGCGGGGGCTACTTTCTTAACCGCCCGGCTGAAAAAATCGCGCTGGGTACAGTAGTACGGTTGTTGAATGGTCCCCTTGCCCCGGTGGCCTGCGCCAGCCAAACAGCCTATTCACGCTGTGACGATTGCGTTTCGGAAGAGACGTGCGGGATCCACATGGTGATGAAAGACGTTCGCGACGCGATGGCAAAAATTCTGGACGGCACCAGCCTGGCCGATGTTGTGGCCAGGGCTGAGAACGCCGCCATCCTGCCGATGAGGAAACTGATCGGAGCCACAAGCTGAGTTTTTTATTTCATTATTAGCCTAGTTAACAGATAGATAATCGTATGAACCGCTCGATTTCAACTGAATTCACACAGCACGCGTACTTGCCGCCCAGTGCCGTAACTCTGCGCGTTTCCTTCCTGGCATCTTTTCCAGCCATCCCTTCTCTTCTCTCCCCCTGTTGTTGTTGCCTCTAGTCGCCACTCCGGCGCTCGAAAACACCCAATTCCACAAATTCAATAGGGCCTTCGAGCGCATCGCCACAGGCATTTGCAGTAGCACAAGGTTCGAGGTCCGGACCTCAAACGTCAGGGAGAAAGTCATGAACAGCAATTTGTCACTTCGTATCGCATTCTTTTTGTCGATTTTTGCTTTTGTTCCGGTGGTGGCGGTGGCGCAGTCCGAGCAGACCTCCAATCCATCACCACAGTCGAGTGAGCCAGTCGCAGCTCCAACTGTCGGCTCGCAGCGGGAAGCGGCCCCGGATCCGGGGCAAGAGGCTGTCAGCGAAGGAGAAGAAAAACTTCCCGAGCGCGTGACCCAGGAAGTGACCGTAACTGCCCGCCGCATTGAGGAAGAGGTCCAGGCGGTGCCGATTCCGATTTCCGTGTTGAATGGAGCTGCAATCGACAACTCTGCCGCCTTCAGCGTGAACCGCCTGAAGGAAATGATCCCCACGGTGCAGTTTTATTCCTCAAATCCGCGTAATTCTTCCATCAACATTCGCGGACTGGGAGCGCCGTTTGGCCTGACCAACGATGGCATTGAGCCGGGGGTAGGTTTCTACGTGGATGGCGTGTTCTTCGCGCGCCCTGCTTCTGCCACGCTCGACTTCATAGCCCTGGAGCAGATTGAAGTACTGCGTGGGCCGCAGGGAACGCTGTTTGGCAAGAACACTACTGCCGGCGCGATCAACGTTACGACTCGCAAGCCCAGCTTTACGCCGCAGACAAACTTTGAGATCAGCTACGGCAGCCTGGGATTCCTACAAGCCAAAGGTTCCGTTTCCGGGCCGATCCTTGCGGACAAGCTTGCTGCCCGACTTTCTTTCTCCGGAACGCAGCGCGACGGCGTCCTTTACAACGTGCGCACCGGAGACGACGTTAATGATCTGAACAACCTTGGGATACGTGGGCAGTTCCTGTATGTGCCTTCGAGCAAACTAACCATCCAGACCGCGATTGACTACACGCGCCAGCGTCCTGAGGGCTATGCCCAGGTAATTGCCGGTATAGCGCCTACCCTACGAAGCGCCAACCGGCAATATGCAGGCATCGCCGCCGAGCTTGGCTATACTCCGCCGAGCTTCAACGCGTTCGACCGGCTGATCGACACCGATTCTCCCTGGCGCTCCCACCAGGATCTCGGCGGGGCAGCGGCAACCGTGAACTGGAACGTGGGCAACGGACAGCTTACAGCCATTACCGCCTGGCGATTCTGGAACTGGAATCCATCGAACGATCGTGACTTTACGGGTCTGCCCATCACCACTGTTTCCGCAGCCCCCTCAATCCAGCGCCAGTTGACCCAGGAGGTCCGCTATGCGGGGAATCTTGCTTCCCGCGTGAACTTCGTTGTCGGATCGTTCCTGTTCCGCCAGAACCTTGACTCCAATCCCTTCCTCCGCCAGGAGCAAGGCTCGGCAGCGGCGCGCTTCCTGCTGGCTCCGGGTGCGAACGCCTCCACCCCTGGATTGCTGGATGGATACGGCTTCAACCAATACCTGAACTATTCCAACGTAAGCACAGCGGTATTCGGACAGATGGAGTTTTTGGTAACCAGCCGCCTGCGACTGATTCCGGGGCTGCGCTTCAACTACGACCAGAAACAAGGAGACTTCAAGCAGACCGTATATGGAGGGCTACAGACCAGCAATTTAGCACTGGTGGCCCTGCAGCGTTCGATTCTCGCTCCACAGGCCTACGTGGCGGATGTGAGCGACGACCACCTGTCCGGCCAGCTTACGGTGGCCTACAGCGTGCTGGAAAATGTGAACGCCTATGCGACGTATTCCACGGGCTTTAAATCTGTGGGCTTAAACCTTGGCGGAGTTCCCACAGATGCTCAGGACAGACCAGTTCTTTCTGCCGCGACGGTAAAGCCCGAGGACGTACGTCACATCGAGCTGGGAGTCAAGACACGGCCTTTGCCCGGAGTTACAGCGAACTTCACTGTGTTCAACACCGGAATCCAGGACTTCCAGACGCAGGTAGTGAACGCTCAGGTAGGCGTGCTGCGTGGCTACCTTGCTAATGCGGACAAGGTACGCGTACGGGGCATTGAATTTGATGGCAATGCCAACCTGAGCCAGAACTTTTCCGTCTACACCTCTGCTGCCCTGACGGACGGGCGGTACATCTCATTTTCAGATGCTCCGCCTCCGCTAGAGGACACAGGCGGGCCGCAGGTGAAGGATGTCTCCGGCTCCACCCTGCCGGGAATTTCGCGATGGGCGGTTTCTTATGGCGCGGAATATTCGCGCGATTCAAAACTGTTGAGCCGCGAAGGACGCTTCTTCGCCGCACTCGACGCCAGTTATCGCTCGTCGTTCTCGTCAAGCCCATCGGCCTCGCGCTATCTGGTCGTCGACGGCTATTCCCTGCTCAACCCGCGGGTGGGGTTCCGCTGGACGGATGGATGGTCGGCATCCTTGTGGGCACGAAATGTTCTGAACAAGAACTACTTTGAGCTGCTCTCTGCGGCGCCGGGAAACTCCGGGTTGTATGTGGGGTTGCCGGGCGACCCGAGAACTTTCGGCATAACTCTTCGCCGGACTTTGTCGTTCTAGAAGTCCCGGCGAGAAGAGAGGCGCGGTACCCAAGTGGCAAGGGGACG
>JBFXAV010000286.1:0-4610 GCA_050183935.1 Candidatus Korobacteraceae bacterium
ACTCGTCAAAGACCGAAAGGACCGCCGCTTTCTTCACTAGCCTTTACAGATAAGAACCAAATTCGAATCCATTTTATCTATTCCACCTGCTCTCCTCACCATAGCTCAAGGTTACATGAATACACTCATTGCAAGAGGTTTTGGGTGGGGAATTTCTTCACCACACTCTGCACGCGTTTTGCTTCACCATTGCCGATCCCGGCTTGCAGCTAAACGCCTTTTGAAATTCTGGCATGTTCTGCACCACGCCGTTCACGCGGAAGCGGCCGGGCGAGTGCGGATCGGTTTGGTTTCGCAGGCGCAGTGACTGTTCCGTGTGGCTCTCGCACCAGACCTGCCCCCAGCCCAGGAACACGCGCTGTTCCGGAGTAAAGCCGTCGATCGGCCCGGGGTTCTTACTGGCGATGGTATCGAGCAAAGCCATAAAGGCGATACGCAGGCCGCCGTTGTCGGCCACGTTCTCGCCCAGCGTGAGTTTGCCGTTGATGGGCATCTGGGGCAGCGGCTCAAACTTGGAGTACTGGTCCACGAAGCACCCAGTGCGCTCCTCGAACTCCTTGCGGTCCTGGGCGCTCCACCAGTTGCGCAGGTTGCCTTTCTCGTCGAACTGGCTGCCCTGGTCGTCGAAGCCGTGGGTGAGCTCATGCCCGATCACGGCGCCAATGCCGCCAAAGTTCATGGCGTCATCCGCCTGCATGGAAAAGAACGGAGGCTGCAAAATTCCCGCCGGAAAGTTAATGTCATTCATCTGCGGGTTGTAGTAGGCGTTGACCGTGGGCGGGGACATGAACCACTCCTGGCGGTCCACCGGTTTGCCAATTTTGTTGAGTTCGCGCTGGAACTCAAACGCATTGGAACGGAGCGAATTCCCCAGAGCGTCGCCGCGTTTGATCTCCAGCCGCGAATAGTCGCGCCACTTTTCCGGATAGCCAATCTTGTTGGCCATGGTGCGCAACTTCACCAGGGCTTCCTTTTTGGTGGCTTCGGTCATCCAGTCAAGCTGCTGGATGTCCTGCTGCAGCGCGCGCTCCAGCGCGTGGACCAACTCCAGCATGCGCTCTTTGCTCTGGCCGCCGAAGTGGCGTTCGACGTAAATCTGTCCCAGGGCCTCGCCGAGGTCGCTGTCGGTGTACTGTACGCAGCGCTTCCAGCGAGCCTGAAGCTCCTGCTGCCCGGTAAGCTGCTTGCCGTAGAAGCTGAAGTTTTCATCCACGAACGCTTTGGGCAGCACCGGAGCGGCCAGGTGGACCACGTGCCAGCGTATGTATGTCTTCAAGTCATCGAGCGAGGTGGACTGCACCAGCTTGTCCATACTGGTAAAGAAAGCCGGTACGGCCACATTCAACGACTGCACCGCAGGCGCACCCGCGTCGGTGAAGTAGCGGTTCCAGGCAAACCCCGGAGCGAGTTTCGCCAGTTCCTGCGCAGACATGCGGTGATAGATCTTTTCCGGATCGCGGCGGGAGACGCGGTCCAGCGAATCCTGGGCCAGCGCGGTTTCAATCTTCATCACCGTCTCGGCATTGGCCGTGGCCTGCTGCGCGTTATCTCCCATCAGCTGGAACATGCGCTGCACATGCCCCAGGTAGCCCTTCCGAAGCTCAACGGAGCGGGTATCGTCTTTCAGGTAATAGTCGCGGTCAGGAAGTCCGAGGCCGCCCTGGTCCAGGCTGGCGATTACCTGGGTGGCATCGCGGAAGTCCTGATCGGCTCCAAAGCGAAAAAGCGCTCCTACACCTTCACGGTGCAGGCGGGCGAGCAGTTGCGGCAACTCCTGCTTGCTATTCAGACCGAAGATCTGCGCGAGAGCAGCGTTGAGTGGTGCGGCGCCCTGCTTTTCAATGGCGGCTTCGTCCATACACGAGCCGTAGTAATCGCCAATCTTCTGGTAGTTGGCCGAGCGCCGCGGATTCGCCGCCGCTTCCTGCAGGATGTCGCGCAGCAGCAGCCGATTGCGTTCCACCAGTTCGTTAAAGCGCCCCCAGCGTGCCTGGTCCGAGGGGATGGGATTGTTCTTGATCCACTGTCCGCAGGCGTACTGGAAGAAGTCAGTACATGGGTCGGCGGTACGGTCCAGCGCATTGGCGTCGAATGACGGAATGATTCGTGCTGTCTCCGTCGCTGCCGTAGCCGGGGAGTGTGCCTGCGGAGCAGGAGCGGCCAAGCCGCGCAAAATCAGGCCGACGGCGGACAGGATAAGGATGGCGAACACGATGGCAAAGTTCTTACCCGGCATAGCAGACCTCGCAGTGGAAAGCTCCAGAAATATTGCAGCTCGGACTTTAAGGATACCCCTTACGGACGTATCGGAGTGAAATACGTGAGTCCAGAGTGAGGAGTTCCCCTTTATTTTCTGCCAGCTCCGCAAGATACCGCCGGGAGCTTGCCCACATCACTTCACAAATTACAAATTTCAAATTACAAACCGCTGGTTTAGCATACCCACGCGGCCCGGAAATGGCTTTTCCACGCCGCTTCGGCCATTTCATGAAGGATTTCTACATCAGCGACGCAGCACAGTTTGAGAACAAAGTTGTTCTCTCCAGCTTTGTGGTGGCGGCCAAGCAGGTCAAGCCCAAGCGCACCGGCGATTTCTACCTTTCGCTCACGCTCTCCGATCGCACCGGGCACATTGATGCCAAGGTCTGGGACAACGTCTCCGAAGTAATGGACAGCTTCGATCAGGACGACTTCGTCAAGGTCAAAGGCCTGATCAATAAGTACAACACCCGTTTCCAGCTCACCATTCACAAGCTTCGCAAGCTGGAGGAATCCGAGGTTGATTACTCCGATTACCTTCCTAAGACCACCAAGGACATCGATCAGCTCTGGCGTACCGTCGCGGAGTTCGTGGAAAGCTTTCGTGACCCACACCTGAAGGCGCTAGTGCAGGCTTTCATGGCGGACGAGCAGATTGCCGCCGCATACAAGACAGCTCCGGCCGCCAAGAACCTGCACCACGCATTCATCGGCGGCCTGCTGGATCATGTGGTGTCGCTGCTTATGGTCTCCGATCTGGCAGCGCGCAACTATCCGCAAATCGATCGCGATCTGCTGCTCACTGGCGTTTTCCTGCACGATATCGGCAAGATTTACGAGCTAAGCTATGCGCGCTCGTTTGGCTACACCCATAAAGGCCAGTTGCTTGGGCACATGATCATTGAGCTCGAAATGCTGAACGCCAAGGTGGCGCAGGTGCCAGGGTTTCCAGCGGAGATGAAAACCCTGCTGGAGCACCTCATCATCAGCCATCACGGCCACTATGAGTTCGGTTCGCCCAAGCTGCCCATGTTTCCCGAGGCGCTCATGCTGCACTACCTTGACGACCTGGATTCCAAGATGGAGGCCATGCGGGCGCAGTTCGAGCGTGACTCCGCCAGTGCAGACGGCTGGTCGGGATACAACGCATCCCTGGCGCGACCTCTCTTGGACTCCCGCCGCCTGCTGGAAAAAATTCGCACCGGAACCCTCAGTGAACCGGAACCGGGCCCAATTCCGCAGGAAGCGCACGCAACGATGGCGCCAGCCTCCAACGAAGACACCGCGGAGACGGAGGCCACAACCACTACATCTAATGAAGACGAAACAGGGGAGCAGGTGCGGGCGGCCACGCAGCAGCAGTTGCTCGATTTGGAACGCAGGTTTTCTCGCACCGTTACGGTCGCACCTCCACAAACAGAGAAGTCCAAGCCTGGCAAGTGAGCGCCGATTCCACAATCCGCCTATCGCAGCTTGAAGTCGAGTGCATCAAGGTGCTCTGGCGCAAGAAGGCCGCGAGTGTGGCTGAGGTGCGCTCAGGAATGGCGCGTCCCCTGGCCTACACCACCGTCATGACCGTGCTCGATCGCATGATGGACAAGGGGGCCGTCATCCGCCGCAAGAACGGACGGGCCTATGTATACTCCCCCGCTCTGGATCTACAGTCGGCGCGGCGACAGGCTGTGCAGCGACTGATCGAAAATCTCTTTGACCAGGATCCCTCGGCGCTGATTCAGTTTGTTTCCGAGCATGGGGATGGCCCTGGTTCTGGGGAGCGTCGCTCGCGCTCGCGCAAGGGCGTCGAGGCTCCTGCGGCACTGCGAGTAGAGATCGACGATTCACTCTTGTAAGGTACGGAATTCCTTAGGGCGGCAGTGCATGTCCCCCCGGTCGTTGTCCGGTGGCGGTAATTCTGCTAAAACTCAGAATCTAAAGATGGAGGTTTGGAGAATGCAGCGTTTACGAGGGAATACTTTGCTCCTGGCAATGGCCCTGCTCGTCCTGTTGGCGGCTTGCGGCAGAAGTTCGGAAGAGGCCCCCATGGCGGAGGCCACGCCGGAAGGCGCTACGGAGAGCGCACCTGCAGCAGATGAGGCGGCCCCCGCGCCGCAACTCAAGACCCGTACCCAAGCCGCGGCTCCCAAGCCTGCCGCCCCCGTTGTTCTGCCGGAAGGCACCACGTTGCGTGTTCGTCTTGACCATGCTGTTGGTTCCAAGATCAGCAAAGCTGGAGATCCCTTTACGGCGTCTGTAGCGGAACCCGTTGCGGCCGACGGAAAAGTAGTGATTCCGGCAGGCTCAGAGGTCTCTGGCGTGGTGACCAATGCCAAGGCGCAAGGACGGCTGGCCGG
>JBFXAV010000287.1:0-4605 GCA_050183935.1 Candidatus Korobacteraceae bacterium
AACCGCGTGATGATTGCTGAAGGCAGCGCAGGCTCGGTTGCGGTCTTCCCTCCTCCGACGGCGTTTTTCCATACGCGCGAGGTGGATACCAATCTGGGCTATGTTTGGTACCGCAAAGATGCCAGCGCGCAATACAGCATCGGGATCAAGCAAGCAGACAAAGAAGACGACCCTCGATACCTCTACAACTATGCGTTGTACAACGCTCCTCCGGGAACGCAGCAGCGCATGGCCAGCTACTTCTACCTAAGCCCGGAGCCCGCCGAATCTACTCGTACGGCAGTGATGGCGTTTACGCGCAATGATCATTTCCCGGCAATCCCGGGATACAAAACCATGGTGAACCACTTTCATATCCAGTTCATCGACCGCTTGCGAAACGGCGGCTCCCTGGATACGGAAACACCCGATCTGGCCGCCATGCGTGCTCTGGGCATCAACATCATCGGCCTGAGCGATTTTCACGCCGACCGCCTGCGCTCGAACGATCCGGGACCGGGCCGGTTCGCGGATCAGCACGACTATTACGAAGCCACCCGGCGCGCTTCCGATACGGACTTCCTGGTTGCTCCGTGGGAGGAACCTAACATCCACCTCGGAGCACACTACAACATACTGCTCCCACGTCCTCTCTACTGGACAAAGCGGCGGGCGGCTGGACAGTCGTTTACCGAGCAGGACCCGAAATACGGCAAGGTGTACCACCCCAACAGCATCGAAGACATGCAAACGATGATGGATACCGAAGACGCGTTCTGGTTCCATGCCCATCCGCGCACCAAGAGCACCACGGGCTATCCTGACGTACACCGTGACCGTGAGCACATTAAAAACGACCGCTACCTGGGATTGGCATTCAAGCCGGGTATGGGAATGGATATGTCTGAGCAGCGGCTGTGCGAGTGGCGATGCTTCGACGCGATAGACGGC
This sequence comes from Candidatus Korobacteraceae bacterium, assembly GCA_050183935.1. GTDB lineage: Bacteria > Acidobacteriota > Terriglobia > Terriglobales > Acidobacteriaceae > DASZRZ01. The sequence continues at coordinate 931 of JBFXAV010000287.1, forward strand.
CTGAACAACCTGATTGCCGATTCTGGTTCTAGGCCAAAATATGTCATCTCCGATGCCGACACTTACCAGAAGTGGCCGCACGATGACATCTACACAGGGCTTCCCGTAAATTACCTGAAGCTCGACCGGGTGCCCAACCACGACGAAAGTTGGAGCCCCATTCTCAAAACACTCCGTGATGGCGATTTTTTTGTAACCACCGGCGAGGTGCTTATCAGGAACTACGCGGTGGAAGGCACAGGGAACCAACGCACCATCAAGGCCGAGGTTGACTGGACTTTTCCCCTGGAATTTTTGGAAGTGGTCTGGGGGGACGGGCAAAAGGTTGACCGGCGGATAATTCGGGTCACCGACCTGGCGCCTTTCGGCAGCAAGACGTTCTCCATTCCATTCGACGCCACGGGGAAGAAGTGGGTGCGGTTTGCGGTGTGGGATTCCGCGGTGAACGGAGCTTTTGTGCAACCGGTGTGGCTCAATCCGCGACTTCCAGCAACGACGCAGGTGCGGTAATTACCGGGCGGGACCGGATGGTCCCAGAGTCTCGCGCTGAATCGCAACGAGTGTTCGCGAAATTCGCTGCCTCAGCGATTCTCCGATGTTCAAAAAAGTTAAAGAGCCGGCAAGTACCCGGCTCTTTAACTTTTACCTGAAATATTTAAAGTATCACCTTAAAACATGTTCCACAGGAACTGGTTGTAGATTTCGTGGTGGAACTGCACCTCGGGGGCCTTGACGATTGTTCCCAACAGGCGGGCACACCGGTCTGCCGAGGCTTTCTTCAGATCGACATAGCGCTCCTTCACGTCCTTGCCCAGCAGTTTGTCTGTCCACTCCGCCTTGGAGAAATTGGCCATGGCGTCGTAAATATTGTCGGGCAGGTAACGCTCCGCCGCACGCAGGTTCTTGGTCTTGGCGATATCGCCTTCAATGCCGGTCTTGAAGATGGAGTACAGCACCATGTAGGGGTTAGCATCCGGTCCCACGGAGCGAACCTCCACGCGCGCGCTGCGCTCGTTGCCGATGGGAATGCGGATCATCGAGCCGCGGTCCACCGCAGAAGCCTTGATCTGGTTGGGGGCCTCAAAGTGTGGATCCAGGCGACGGTATGCATTGACGCTGGCATTCAGCATCAGGCAGATATCGTTGCCGTGCGTGAGGATTCGGTCTACAAACTCCCATGCAAACGAGCTGACCTTCTCTTCCCCCTTGGGATCCCAGAACAAGTTCTTTCCATTCTTGTTGATGGAAACGTTGGTGTGCATGCCGCTGCCGTTGACGCCGACAACCGGCTTGGGCAGGAAGCTTGCGGTCATGCCCAGCTTGGTTGCCACCTGGCGGCAAATGAGCTTGTAGAGCTGAATCTGGTCCGCTGCGGCCACCACTTCCGCATAGCCGTAGTTGATTTCAAACTGTGAGGGAGCAACCTCGGGGTGGTCCTTTTCATTCTGAAAGCCCATGGCGCGCTGCACTTCCGCCGTGAGATCGATGAACTGCCGCAGAGGATCACCCGGAAGGGAATGGTAGTAGCCGCCGGTGTTCACATAGTCGAACTTTCCGGTCAGATGGTACATACGCTCGGCATCGGGGCCCTTGAACAGAAAGCCTTCGATTTCGTTGGCCGCGTTCAAGGTGTAGCCCTTCTTGGCATGAACGGTTTCGGCGTAGGCCTTGAGCACTGCCCGAATGTCGCCGCTATAGGCGGAACCGTCTTTATCCACCACCTCACCGAAAACCAGGACCTTGCCGGCGCCGAAGATGTCTGCAGGAGCCCAATAAAAAGCACCCCAGTCGATGCCCAGCCTCAGGTCACTTTCGCGCTGCGCGGTGAAGCCGCGGATGGAGGAACCGTCAAAGGTGAGGTTGTCCCAGCTCTTGACCAGGAACTTTTTGTCATAGTCCAGCATGTGCAGCCGGCCTTCCAGGTCGCTGAAGAGCACGGTCACTGCCTTAATGCGTTTTTCATCCGTGAGGTACTTCAGACGTTCTTCCCGGACCTTATCGACCGAAACACGATCCAGTCGCTGTTTCTTGGCTTTCAGGTTCAGCTCTTCCAGTTCCGTATACGAAAGCCGCAAAAAATTCTGTAGCCCGCTATCCATGCTTTCCTCCGAGTTCAAAGTAAAAGTCTCCCCTGGATTCCCGAGATTGAACCGCACCTTACAGCCCGTCACCGGGCACATGAGTGCATCGAGCCCTCGCCATCTGACTCCGGCGAGGCCATATGCCCCAAAACATCAATACAAAAAGATGACCGCAGGCTCTTGGCAAAAGAACCGCTGCCTCGGAAGGACTGCCCGGTTTTTCCGGATCAGGCTGAAACCCGGGAAACCACGGCTGGCGCACCCGTGGCGACTAACCCTGCACTTTGGAGGGAAATACCGCCTGCGCAGCCGAAACGGCGCACACAAGCTCCTCAAAATTGCTTGTCACCTTACATTGACGCTAGCCAGCCCGCGCCACAACTGTCAAATTACATTTTTCTATAGCCGCAATAAAACAGGATTTCGCCCGTCTCGGATATTTTGCAACCGTGCGCCAGTGCCCCTGGCTGGCCGCTCGGAGAGATTTTAGCTTGGCGGAGCGGGAAATTGAAGCCACTCATCAAAGTGGCAACGACACACTCTTTTCTCCTTGCTTCGGATTCGCATCTCATTGAGAAATGCCTTACCCAATCTATTCCGCCTCTTTTTATTCATTCGCTCCGGCTTATTCATTCGCTCCGGCCTTAGTCGCCGTCGATTGGGAAGCCAGAAAGCCGCGCCCTGAGCCAGAGCCGAAACAGCCAGATCCTGACCCGGAACCAGAGCCTGGGTCTGACCCGGACGTGATTCCCGTCACGGACCCGCTACCGGAGCCAATGCCGGCAATGCGACGAAGATTCGTGCCTCCTAACATCTCGTCCTTTTAATGGCGCCAGACACGCAGTGCACGATTCGCGAGAAAGACTATGCGAAAAGGAAAGCAATGAACCAGCAAACATTGCTCAGCACCAGGCAACTCGCGAGAGACGCGCACGGGCCAGGCCCTTCAGAACGTAGATAGAGAGCGAAGCTATATTCACGTCCTTCTCCTGGAGTGAAGAAACTGCCGCGCGCCCGTGCCACTAATTCAGCGGAACGGCTTTGCGGTGTTAAGCGTCGCTGGCGCGGAAGACACCTTGGTTGAGATCACCTGTATGTGCAGTTAAGATAAAATGTGGATTAGTCAACCCTTACACGATTACGCGCGCGATGGTGATTTGGAAGGAAGATGTGTTGCGCTCTATTCTTTTTCGTAAGCTGCGATTGCAGCCAGTACGTTTCTGTAAGATATGCAGGCGTGTGTGAGCTATCGAGTTTCACCAGAACAACTCCATTCCGTAGTCAAAACCTGCGCCTGTCTTCCAACTATTCGGCTGATTAGTCTCCGTAAATCTAGTCACAGTAAACGCTCCGTAGAGACGAAAGCGTGTGTTTAACGGAGCCAGCATACGCACCTTGGAACCCTGTACCTGGTTTTGCCTGTCCGATCCTGCAAACAGGAAATCTCCAATCAAAATAAATGTTGCACTAGTTAGTGCCACTCCTACAAAAGGATGAAATGCCGATTTACTGTATTCCGCAGTAATCAGCCGCGACCACTGCATTCCACCACCCATTTTGATCGAGGAACCACCGGCATAAATCGAAGTAAGTG
>JBFXAV010000288.1:0-4605 GCA_050183935.1 Candidatus Korobacteraceae bacterium
AAGGGGACTACCGCGAGTTCAAGGACGTGAAGTTTCAGGGCGACGAGGTGGTCTTCGTTTCGACCGGCGAAGGCAGCACCAGCGAGGGCGAGTTCTGGGAGACGATGAACACGGCCTCGAATGGCAAACTTCCGCTGCTGTTGTTGATTGAAGATAATGAATATGCCATTTCCGTTCCGGTGGAAACGCAGATGCCGGGGGGGAATATCTCGCGGCTGGTAGCCAACTTCCCTAATTTCCATTTTTTCGAATTTGACGGTACGGACGTGCTGGCTTCGCATGCAGCGCTGCAGGAGGCGATTGCCTACATCCGCGCGGGCAAGGGGCCGGCTTTTCTCCATGCACACGTCACCCGTCCGTATTCGCATTCGCTGTCCGACGACGAGCGCCTGTACCGTCCGGAGATTGAGCGCAAGGAACAGGCCAAGCGCGATCCGATTACAAAACTCCAGATGTTCCTGCTGCGCGAGGGCCTGCTGACAGAGCAATCTCTGCAAAAGCTGGAGCGCGAAGTAAACGATGAGGTGCAACGCGCAGCGGAAGCGGCGCTGGCGGCAGCGCCTCCGGGACCGGAGACGATTCCGCACTTTGTGTACTCACCGTACCTGGACCCGACCTCCAAAGCATTTCAATCGGAGCCCGCGACGATTGCAGCAGAGCCAGGCAAGCCTGTTCCTGAAAGAACCATGGCGGACATGATTAATCTTTGCCTGCGTGACGAGATGCACCGCGACCCGAGAATTGTCGTATTCGGCGAGGACGTGGCGGATTGCAGTCGCGAGCAGTATCTCCACGACAAGCTGGTGAAGGGCAAAGGCGGAGTCTTTAAGCTTACGGCGGGATTGCAGTGCGAGTTTGGATCGGACCGGGTGTTTAACTCGCCCCTGGCAGAAGCCAATATCGTGGGACGAGCCACCGGCATGGCCACACGCGGTTTGAAGCCGGTGGTGGAGATCCAGTTCTTTGATTACATCTGGCCGGCAATGCACCAGTTGCGCAACGAGTTACCGCTGATTCGCTGGCGTTCGAACAACGGATTTTCGTCTTCGGTGGTGATCCGGGTGGCTATCGGTGGTTACTTAACGGGCGGAGGCATTTACCATTCACAGTCCGGGGAAAGCATTTTCACGCATATTCCGGGCCTGCGCGTGGTCTTCCCCTCAAATGCGCAGGATGCCTGCGGATTGCTGCGGACGGCGATCCGTAGCGATGACCCCGTGCTCTTTCTGGAACACAAGCGGCTCTACCGGGAGACCTTCGGGCGGGCGGCCTATCCGGGCCCGGATTACATGATTCCGTTTGGCAAGGCGAGCGTGGTGCAGCCGGGCACTCACGTTTCCGTAATTACCTACGGAGCGGTAACTCCACGCACTCTGCAAGCCGCGCAGCGGGCCGAACGCGAGAACGGCATCAGCGTGGAAATTCTGGACTTACGAACCCTGAATCCCTATGACTGGGAAGCCATCGCTGCTTCCGTCCGGAAGACCCACCGGGTGCTGGTGGCTTACGAGGACACACTGAGCTGGGGTTATGGGGCCGAGATTGCTGCTCGAATTGCCGACGAGTTATTCGAAGATCTGGATGCTCCTGTGCGGCGCGTGGCGGCAATGGATACGTTTGTGGCCTACCAGCCGCTGCTTGAAGATGTGATTCTGCCCCAGCCTGCGAAGATTTACGACGCGATCCTGCAACTTGCCCGGTTTTAGCGGGCCAGACCGATTGTTGTCTCCTCATTCCTACCCGAAAGCCCGCGGTTTTTTGGGTTTTTCTGCGGGAGAACTACCCGGTGCAGCAGCATCACCTAGCCACTTCCCTTCATCCAATTAGTTAGAAACCCTGGAAACCTGGTGGGACCTGCGCCTGGAAACTCGCGGAGTAGCGCGCCAATGCTGCTGCGGGAGCGGCGCGAATTCGTGGCCTGGAACAGGGGGGCAAGTGCTTTATTCAGGATTGAAACTGGTGGAGAGATACGAACGGAATACGGCCCTTACATCTCTGGAGCCAAGAGCATTCCTGGAGAGTATTCCGGATTTCGCCTATGTGTTCGGCGAACGGGGTCAGTTGGTGAGCGCGAATTCGGCAGCTCTAGAGATGCTGGACATGTCGGAGGAGAAGCTCCGGCACATGTCGCTGCAGGAACTCGTAAATCTAGTGAGTGTGACCGATAGCGGCAAGCCTGTGGCGACTGCCCCCGGGATTGTGGAGCGCGCTCTGCAAGGCGAGTTCGTGCGCTGCGAACGCCGCAGAATTCGACGACTGGATACCCGGACCAGTGCAGAGCTTTCGATTTCGGCAGCCCCGCTGCGCAACCGTACAGGAAAAATTGTGGGAGCTCTGGTGATTGCGCGCGATGTCACCGAGTTCGCCATGCTGCAGAACCGCCTGGTTGATACCGAGCGTCATCATGCCATTGGCCAAATGGCAGCGGCGATGGCGCATGACTTCAGCAACGTGCTGGACACCATTGGCCAGGCTTCTACCCTGCTGGAGAACAATCAGCGTCCTGAGTCCGAGAAGCAGGACATGGTTCACATTATTCAGACAGCAGTGCGGCGTGGCTCGGAACTCATCAGCGGAGTGCGTGAATACCTCCGCACAGGTACAGGAACAACCAGGCCGGTGGATATTCGACAGGTCTTGCTGGAGACTATCGAACTCACGCGTCCCCTTTGGCAGCGTTCGGGCATCCACCTTTCAACAGAACTGGAACCCGTAGGCATGGTGTTGGCAGAGGGCGGAGACTTGCGCCGCGTGTTCACCAATCTGGTGATCAATGCCATTGAAGCGATGCCAGGCGGCGGAGAGCTTACGATTGTATGTTGCGAAAAGAATGGCAGGGTCATGGCATCGGTGCGGGATACAGGTCCAGGCATTGCGCCTGAGCATCAGCCTCGAATCTTTTTTCCCTACTTCACCACCAAGCCACAGGGAACAGGCCTAGGCCTTTCCGGGGCGCAGAAAATCCTGATGGGGCTTGGGGGAAATGTGAGCTTTGTTACGCTACCGGGAAAAGAAACCACGTTCACAGTGGAGCTGCCACTCAAGAACCCGAGAAAAAAGGCTAACCGCCAGCCAGCAGCCTAACGCCTACGACGCGAACTTTTAGCTGGCGTTGACCTGAGCAGGAGGTGCAGTGCCAACCGCAGCAGCCGCTGCTTCCGCAAGAATGCGGTGGTGGATGGTAAACAGTGCCAACTCAAGCCGGTCGGAAACGCCGATTTTGTCGTAGACGTTGCGCAGGTAGTTCTTGATGACCTGTTCGGTCGTTCCCAGATGAGTGGCGATGTCCTTGTTTTTGTAGCCCTGAACGATCAGCGCCACGATCCGCAGTTCCTTGGGAGTGAGCCGATCGCGAACCCGCGCTCCAACCATGTCGTTTTCCGAAACTTCGGCAGGCACTACGGTATCCTGCACCCAGGTTTCGCCTTGAATGATTTTGCGGACACAGTCGAGCAACGCCTGGCTGCCAACGTTGCGATAGACGACGCCATGCGCGCCCGCTCCCACGAATGAAGGCGCGTGCTCCCCGGTTTCCGCCACCGCTACCAGGCGGGTTTTAAAGCGAGCAGCCACCTGCGCCAGATTGCGCACATCTGGGAAAAGGGTAGAGGCGAAAATCAGGAGATGAGGACGGAACTTCTCAAGGGCGGGAGCGATCTGATCGGAACTCTGGACCTGGGCGACAATGCGCATCTCGTCTTCCACGCCCAGAACTTTGGCGATTCCCGCACGAAAAATGGCCTGCTTATCGGCCAGTACGATCTTCATTCCTGCCACTCCATACCGCAGGCCCGTCGCATCCAAGCCTTCTTACGGCGGAAAACGGCGGCAGCTCCGAAACCGAAACCAGAGAAAAGCCTTGACCACAGAACATTGGGAGCTGCCCAGTCTGCGCGTTTTATACCACGTTGGCTTATGGCAAAGATAGTGTCTGGCCGGGAACCGGGGAGCCCCCGGATCGCGTAACCCAAAGGCGAACTCAAGCCCAGTGCTGCACTCCCCCCGGCCCAGGCGGCTACATCATCCGGAGGCGCCGACAGAGGCCCTTACCGCCGGAAAATACCCGCAAAGCCATAGCCCAACACCAGGCTGAATCCGGCCGCTACTGCCGAAGCCGGAACCAGGTTATTTCGTACCTGCCGGCGAACATCCAGCTTTTGGTGCATCTGGCTGCGGGCCTCAGCCAGGGTCTCGTGGATTTTCATGCGCTGCTCGGAGGCTGCCATCACCAGCGTGTTGGTAGAAACCGCCGACGCCTGATTCACCACTTGTGCGTTCATGCTTCCGACCTCGCTTCCTGCCGAATCCACTCCCGGTCCTGCTGAAGTACTTCCATGGTCCGTCGGGGAAACAAGCCAGTCTCGGATAGGCCACGGTAGGCGAACAGCACGGCAATGCCGCCAAGAATTGAGTACGCGAGAGCCACAATGGCCAGAGCAATGGCCCAGGCATAGGGATTCCCGACGAACGCCACAAATACAGCCGCGACAAGCATGCCGGTGAATAGCAGCCATGCTGTAGCAAGGAGGAGGATGCCTGCCGCGATCAACGGAAGATTGTTCTTCCAGGCGGAGGCTTTATCCCGCAGTTCCGACATCATGAGGT
>JBFXAV010000289.1:0-4596 GCA_050183935.1 Candidatus Korobacteraceae bacterium
CCGACGCCTTATAGGCCGCAATAGACGCAGCAATCAGGACGGCGACAATCGCTGCGTCGGTTAGAATTTCTTGTGTTCGGCTTGGTGGTTGGGGCACCCCGTCATTCCGAACGACTTGCGACAGCGGCTCCGCCGACGCCCCGAATGCAAGCAACCAAACAGCCCCAAGAACGGCGATTAGCTTGAACATGGAAATACCCCCGTACATGCAATGCGGGCAGCGTACATTGCTCAGCACCCAGCACACAAGCGGGGCAGAGCAGCCGCCCGAACCGTTTGGACAGGCTCGCTCACGCTGATGGAGGGCGCCAGCTTGGGCGGCTGCTGACACCGAGTATGCGGCAGCGACACCGAGCGGGGATAAGTTGACTCCGGGCGGCTGGCACAGATTCCGAATTAGCTGCTGCAGTGAAGCAATTGAGGATTAACCCAAATCAGCCCAGAATGTTTACGGGCCAATCGGCCCGAAATGAAGCGGCCCCGGCAGGTGTTCGAGCACCAACCAGGGCCTAGAGCCCAACTCCACGTGCATGGAGCGAACCCGTGTTGAACCCTACCACAAGCCTGCCCTCACGGGCAGCAGCAACTGCATCTGCATTTCTACTCGTCACCGCCTCTGCCGGCTTCGGTTGCGTCTACGCCTGGACCAGCGGCCAGCACCATGGCCCCGTCCTAGCCGGCCTTGCGGTTTGTATGGCAGCCGGACTGGAGCTGGCGAAGCCTCTCGCAGTGGTTGGTGCGCTGTCATCATTGCGGGCCTTCCGCTTCGGACAGGCCCTCGCCTTGGCAGCCCTGGCAGCCGCTGCAGTCCTTTACAGCCTCACTGCCGAACTGAGCTTGGTCGCGCAAGTTCGTGGTGACGCTGCTGCGGAGCGCTCGGCTGAGGGCGAGGCAGTCCGGCGGAAAGCCCGCGACTACCAGCGAACCGAACAAGCGCTGGCCGCACTCGCCCCCGCACGCCCTGCCGCTGAGCTGCGGGCGGACATCGCTGCAATCGACGCCTTGCCTGGCATCGTGGTGAGTGGAGCCCCCTGCGGTGGACCTGCCAACGGACCAACCACCAAGCAGCACTGCCCTCAGCGGGCCGCACTGCAGGCAGAGCTGGGGCGAGCGGAGGAGCGGCAGCGACTGGAAGCTAGGCTGGCCGGTATGGCTGCAGCCGGCACCGCAGCCGCCCCGCGTGTTGCCGATCCAGGCCCCGCTGCGGTCGCCGCATATCTGGGTGCGCTGGGCTTCCGGGTGTCACCCGAATTGCTGGCGCAATGGATGACGCTGATTGCCGTCCTGGCGCTGGAGATTGGTTCGGCAACCGCTGGCCTTTTGGTGCGAGCCGGAGTGTCCACATCGCAGCTTTCCCCCGTGCCCGCCGCTGTCCACGAGGAGCCCACCCAGCCCGTCCACACGGACACCGCCGTGGACACCCCGGCCCCCGTAGCATCGGCACTTCCAGCCCCCAGCAAGTCCACCCGGCGCAATCGCGGGCTGGGTGCCCAGCGCATCCGTTCGAAGGCAGCAGCGGCGGACGCAATCCTGGACGCGGTCAAGGGCAGTGGGGGCAGGCTGGACGCTTCGACACGCGGGCTTGCAGCAATGCTCAAGGCCCGGCGGTCCACCGTGCACAATGCGGTCATGGCGCTGATGGCTGGTGGTGTTCTGGTGCGGGCTGGGTCGGAGCTGGTGCTGCAGGCGTAGTGCAGTCACGCTGGACGCTGCGGGGATGGTAAAGCCGTTCCCCGCGGTCGCACACAAACACACCATCTGGACCGCCAGCGCAAAGATGGAAACCTGTGGATAGCGCTACAGCAGCCGATTAATAGTCACGATGCTGAACTATCGGGCCTCATGGACCGCGTTATCAACACCATCGAACTACTCGCCCGATACCCAGCCCATTTGTTGGCTGTGCTGACGATTCTCTTGTGTATTTCTGCCAGCAGAGTGCTGGGGCGAAGATTCGAATCCGAACTTGAAAGAGCCCTGGCGCAATACAGTTCCCAAATCAATTGGGCCAGGATTGAGACATTCGTGTTGATGGTCTACATCACGAGCGTCACCGCAGCCGTGCTGTGGTGTTGCTTCGCGACCCATCTGCCCCCACCGCTGCCTCGGCTGGACATTAATTACCCGCTCGGGCCCGTAGTGTTTCGATACTACGGATACCTCATGGCATTCACAGCAACCCTTTTGGCGATATTCCCACTCGTTTTTCGTTATTCCAGTCCGCTGTTCCCGCAACTCAGCCGCGTAGCCCGTAGGGTGATGTTTCTCGGCGTTGTCGGAGCGTCCGCATACATTGCCTATGCAGCCGTTTTTGATCCCACGTCGGCTCTGGCTTATGCGCCTCCGACGGGGGGGTTTGAGATTGCGCTCTGGTGGTACTGTTTCGTGCCCATGCTCACACCGGGATTCGGTCTCGTGCTGTTTCTCCTCCTGTTTGGTCTACTCTGGATGTGGAGAGCATCAGGCCAAATACCTGGCTAGTCTCGCCTTTCATGTCCCTCCCTCGTCAGGCGAAGCCTTTCGCTATGTAGCGCCGCACCCCCACTGGTGGGGAGCTAAGCCATGCATGCGGATAATCCGCCACAGTGTGGCTTGAAAACACCACATTAACGTGCTTCGGTTATGGTGCCTCAGCAGGCAATTGGACCTGCGCTCAAGCGTGAGGTGCGCCAATGCAAGTCCTATTGGACGGGTCGCAAGTCGTCAACCGCGACGACATCGAAAAGCTGGACGATCAGAAACTACGCGAGCTGAATCATTGGCTCTGCCGCTGGGGCGAAGACACCGCTGCCGAGCGGCTTCGCCGCCACATGACACTGGACAGAGAGTGCGTCATGCAGACGTTGTGCACAGAGCTTGACGCGCTCCGGTTCAGCAACATCGAGTTACTCGAAGATGAGCAACTGCAAATGTTGGACAAGATTTTCTACTGGTGGAGCAAAGCAATCGAAGAAATATGTTGGGAACGAGGAATAGAGCCGACTGATCAAATCGCCTTCCGCGAGTCAGAGGAGCGAGCCCAGGAAGTCCTAGACGACCGTTCGCTTGAAGAACCTTACGCGAATCAGGATCGCGACGAGAAAAGATATGCCGAACAACTGGGCAAGCCTTACCCCCTCTTTACGCGGGAGGAAATAAGGCGCGCCGCTAGCGCGGATCTATTTGAACTCAACATTGTACTACACCGCTTGATTAAGGAATCCGACCGCGAAATGCCGAAGCGCGAACGCAGATTGCGCAGACGACTCAAGCGGCTAGGTCTCCACCTGCGGAAGGTGCGGAAGGTGCGGAAGCCACGCCAGAAGTATCTTTCCTGGCGCTGCTGGATTGAGGACCGGGAGCACAACACAACCATAAACGGCCCCGACCAAGACCACACATTCAGTATCAAAGACGCCGAAGCGTGGGCAGAGGAAGCGCTGGGCAGGGCGGACTAATCCATCACCGCCGCCACACCACCACACCACCAGGAGAAACGCGTGCGCTTCTCATACTACTTCCGGATATTCGGGCTGGAGCTTTACGCCGGGCGCAGCTCGGAACGGCACCCTTACTGCTTCCTTCAACGCAACGACAGCCAACACCACGGCAACCTTGAGGCGGGCTTCGGGCGTGTGCGGGTGGCCGTCTCCTGGCCACGGACTACGGGCGGCACGAGATAGTCAAAAGGAATATCAGCATGCGTTACATGTACGGATGGAAATTGTTGGGCCGCGAGTTTCTCATTTATCGCCGGCCCGCGGAGCCCGCAGACTGGGGCTGGCGGCGGCGCAAACCGCTGGACATCAAATTTTATGCCGGGAGAACGCGGCTCGTCATTAGCCGCATCCGTCGAAACGCTCACGCAGAATAGCCTTGGAGGGCAAGCCGTGAAGATCATAACCCGGAACACCGAATTCGAATTTACGTTCTACAGCGTGTTTGTGCGCGTCGGACGCTATTCGATGTTCGCAGACCGCCTATCTTCGCTGGATTACGGCGCTTTCGATGCGTGGTCGGAGGATTATGGCGACGGCGCAAAAGAGTGGAATGTCCGATGGGGCCGGTTTGAGCTAGTCGCCGACCGTGGCCTTGCGCGCGACCCGGCGTTTGATCCCGAATAGGGCCGTGCGTGTTGATTCGACTCGGGTACCACAACCCGCCGCTATGGCGTTTACGCTGTTAAAGCGTATTCTGATCATGCGGACACAAACCATTGACACGGCACGATACTTGCTTTAAGTCATCGCCCCAACGTGCACTCCGGCGGCACGATAAAGGCCGGAGCGGCTGGCGGCTCGCATAGAACCGCCAAGGGCGTGGTAGCGAAGTCGAACCCTGTGCATGTGCGGGGGAATGCGGAGCTGGTTTCGCGTCCTGTCCTGGGGTCGGCCTAAACAGCCCTAACAGGTCAGTATAGAGAGAATATCAGCGGCCGTGGCTGGCCGCTAAAACAATTCCATTTGCGCTTCGCCTTAAAACACCATTCGGCGATACTGGCGGTAGGTTGATCCGGCATGGCCGGACGTAGCAGGAACGCACCTGCACGAGCCTGTGAAGCGGCCAGATCGGACTGAGGGCCTATGCCCCGGTCGTGGTCGCTACTCGACAGCCTCC
>JBFXAV010000290.1:0-4591 GCA_050183935.1 Candidatus Korobacteraceae bacterium
GCGCCGGACGAGGTCATTCGCTACGCCCGGGAGTTTCTGCGCGGGTTAAAAGACGTGGGTATTCTTGGCTCCGGGAAACACTTCCCCGGTCTCGGAGAAGGCAAGCTCGATACGCACCACGAGCTGCCGCAGATTTCCAAATCCATGCGCCAGCTTTGGGAAGAGGACCTGCTTCCCTACCGCACGCTGCACCGCAGCCTTCCGTTCGTCATGGTTTCGCACGCCGCTTATCCGCAAGCGACACGCCAGCCCCTTCCAGCCACGCTCTCGCGCAAGCTCATCACCGACGTGCTGCGCAAGCGCATCGGCTATCGCGGGCTCATCGTCACCGACGACATGGATATGGGCGCGCTTCTCGCTGCTGCTCCCATTGAAACAGCGGCAGTCGAAACGCTGCGCGCTGGAAGCAACCTGATCATGGTTTGCCGCGATACCGATCGTGCCCTGGCCGGGTACGAAGCGGTGGTGTGTGAAGGGGAGCGTGATCGCCGCTTCGCCGCCAAACTCACGGAAAAAGCGAAGCATGTCCTACGCTTCAAGAAGAAATCCAACGAGCTTCAGCGGCATGCGCCCCGGCCAAAGCAGGCAGATATCGACCGCCTGCGCCGCGAACTATGGGAACTGGGCGAGCAGGCAAGAATGACTGCACTGGCGCGATAAACTGGCTTTCATCTGGCTTTCATGCAGCGGATTTTTCTGCTGCGTCCTCAATCAGCTTCCACGCCGTTTCCACATCGCTCCAGGTCGTCCCAATGTTGCCAATTGCCATGCGCAGCGTATAACGGCCATGAAGGACTGTGTGTGAAATATAGGCCTTCCCGGATGCATTCACAGCATCCAGAATCCTGCGATTCTCATCATCGCTTCCCTTGTAACGGAAACATACCACCGAAAACAGAACCGGAGCGGTAACCTCGAACTTCGGATTGTCGCGGATACGCTCCACCAGCCGTTGCGCCAACTCGATATGTACCCGAAGCATGCTCTGGATACGTTCACGCCCGAAATATCGCATCGCGAACCATAGCTTGAGCGCGCGGAAGCGGCGGCCCAAAGGGATGGAGTAGTCCATCAGGTTCACGACACGCTCATCGGAAGCTACCGAGGTCTTCAGGTATTCCGGAACCAGCGAGAACGCCCGCCGTAGAATTTCCGGGCGGCTCGTATACAGCACGCTCAGGCTCATGGGAACCGGCAGCCATTTGTGTGGATTCACTACCAGCGACTGCGCTTGTTCCAGGCCGGACAAAATCTCCCGCCGCTCGGGAAGCATGGCGGCGACTCCCGCGTAAGCGCTGTCAACGTGCAGCCATAGCCCGTGCTGCTGGGTAATGCTGGCGATCTTCGCCACTGGATCAACACTCGTGGTCGACGTAGTCCCCACGGTTGCGACGGCACAGAACGGCCTGCGTCCGGCGGCGCGATCCTCGCGAATGGCCGCCTCTAACAACTCCGGACGCATGCGAAACTCCGCGTCCACCGCAATTTTTCGTACGTTACGTTGCCCAATGCCAAGCGCAATGGCTGCCTTTTCGATGGAAGAGTGCGACTGCTCCGAGGTATAGAGTGTCAGATCGCCCCGGCAGCCATCCTCCCGCGCTTCGGGTGCGACCATCTCGCGCGCTGCGGCAATGGCGTGCAGGCTGCTAATGGAGGCGGTGTCATAAATGATCCCAAACCAGTTCTCGGGAACACCCAGCCACTGCGCCAACCAACGCAATGTCACCCGCTCCAGTTCCACAATAGCGGGCGAAGATTGCCAGTTCAGCCCATTGGTGTTGAGCGCGGCAGTCAATAACTCGGCGAGAATTGCCGGTCCAGAACTAGTCGTAGCGAAGTAGGCAAAAAACCGGGGATGGTTCCACAGCGTAACCGCCGGAAGCACGGTGCGTTCAAAGTCGGCGAAGATCGCCTCTAGTCTCTCGCTTTTGTCGGGAGCGGAAGACGGAAGAGCGTCTTCGAGTTCTCCCGGAGACACCTGCGCCATTACCGGATACTTCCGTGGATCGCTCAGGTAGGTTGCAATCCACTCTACGTACTGGTGGCCGGCACGGCGAAAGTCTTCGATCAATGGCTCGCCAGCGACAGAAGGCACTGCCCTCGACGTTTTCTTCTTTGCAGCAGGCTTGTCCCGCCGGAGGCCATTCCCGTTGCTGCTTCGTCCCGGAAATGTCTTCTTACTCGGTTTCCGTGCGGCTTCCTTCTTCTTCATAGATGACCACTGTCTTAATGTTCACGAACTCGCGGATGCCGTGGCTTCCCAGCTCACGGCCATAGCCGGAGTTCTTCACGCCTCCGAATGGCAACCTCGGATCGGAGGCGACCATGCCGTTGATGAATGCCGCGCCCGACTCCACCTGGTCAATAAACAACTCGTGCTCTCGCCGGTCGTTGCTCCACAAACTCGCGCCCAGGCCATACTCGCTGTCGTTGGCCATCTGCAATCCCTCTTCAATGCTGCGCACGCGGAACACGCTTGCAACCGGGCCAAAAAGTTCTTCACATTCAGCGGGTGAGCCTTCGGGAATTTCGGTGAGCACTGTCGGCTCAAAGAAGTATCCCTTTCCAGGCACACGTTTGCCTCCTACCAGAGCACGGGCGCCCATCTGAAGACTGCGTTCCACCTGCCGCTCCAATCCTTCCAGCAAGTCGGCCCTGGCAATGGGGCCAATGTCGGTGGCGTCTTGCATGGGATTGCCAACTTTCAGGCCACGAACCGCATCTACGAATCCTTCAAGAAATTGGTCGGCGACCTGCTCATGCACGATAAAACGCTTGGCCGCAATGCAGCTCTGGCCGTTATTGATCATGCGCGCCTGCACCGCCACTTTCAGTGTCTTCTCGATGTCGGCACTGGGCATTACCAGGAAGGGGTCGCTCCCGCCCAGTTCCAGCACTGATTTTTTGATGCGCCTGCCAGCGTTGGCGGCTACCGCGCTCCCTGCACGCGTACTTCCCGTGAGTGTCACCGCCTTCACGCGCGGATCGCCGAGAATGCGCTCTACGCGCTCCGTCTCCACAAACAGATTCTGAAACACGCCCAGGGGAAATCCGGCGCGGCGGAAAATATCTTCAATAGCCAACGCGCACTGCGGAACATTGGGCGCATGCTTCAGCAGCATTACGTTCCCTGCCATCAACGGTCCGGCGGCGGCGCGAAACACCTGCCAGAACGGAAAGTTCCAGGGCATGATGGCCAGAATCGCGCCCATCGGCTGGAAGGTCACAAAGCTGCGCGCCGCGCTGGTGGGCGTGACCTCATCCGCCAGCATCCGCTCGCCGTTTTCCGCGTAGTAGCGGCAGCCCCAAGCACACTTTTCCGCCTCCTGAATCGCCGAACGCAGGGTCTTGCCCATCTCCAGCGTCATCAGCCGGCCAAAGTGGTCTTTCTCAGCCTCCAGGATGCGGGCAGCTTCCATCAGGAAATGGGCTCGTTCCGCCATCGGAGTGCGCCGGTACGACGAGAACCCGCTTGCGGCAAGTTCAAGACGGCCAGCCAGTTCCGAGTCCGAAAGAACGTCGAAGCTCCTGACCACCTCCGCGGTGGTGGGATTAATGGTAGCGATGGATTGCAGCGCAACTCCGCTCACAATTGGCTCCTTAGCTAAGTTCTTCAACTGCAAGTGTAGCCTGTCCGCCAGATGAATTGCAGGAGTGCCTGCGCAGGCAACCAGCCGCTCGGGCCGCAGGTCAAATTACGTTATAGGCCTGGAAAATACTGCTACAATTCAGGCTTCGGGAGGTGCCGCATGCACGCCATCCCTCAGTCACTTTTGCTTGCAGGAGTTGCTCTCCTGCTGGTTGTTCCTGGCAGTTCCGCGCAGAACCAGGGCGGTGGAGGCGGCCAGCGTCCCCCCAGCCAGCCAACTCCGGCCCCTCCTGCGAACTCCCGCGGCACCATTCCCCGGCCAGAGCGTGAACGCGGTGTGGATTTTGTTACGGGAAGAGTCGTCACCGAGGAAGGAACTCCGCCACCCGAGATCGTCAGCATTGAGCGTGTATGCGGAAGCTCTGACCGGCGCGAAGGTTACACCGATTCTAAAGGTTATTTTTCTCTGCAGCTCGGCTCGACACTTTCGGTGGGCATCATGCAGGATGCCAGCGTGAGTGGCGGCAGTTTCGGGTCCTTGGGAATCGATCAGGAAACGAACCCCGGTCCCTCAATGCGTCCAGACCCCGGCGTGACCGAAGGCGAACTCATGGCTTGTGACCTGCGCGCGTCGCTCGCCGGTTATCAATCTACCCGCATCCCACTAGTTTCGGCCCGCCTGAGGACGCCAAACAATGTCGGCGTGATCGTGCTGTACAGCATGGCCCGGTCGAAGGCAACAACGATCAGCGTCACCTCCATGCAAGCCCCCAAGGATGCCAAGAAAGCGGTTGAGAAAGCCCGCAAGGCGCTCGTCAAGAATAAGCCGCAGGAAGCCATCCCTGAGTTGCAGAAGGCGGTCAGCCTCTATCCACGCTACGCAGAAGCTTGGTTCGACCTGGGCTTTGCCAACGAGATGTCTCGCCAGCTTCCGGAAGCCCGCAGCCACTATCAGCGCGCCCTGGAGATCGACGAACATTTCATTCGCCCTTACGTCCAGCT
>JBFXAV010000291.1:0-4588 GCA_050183935.1 Candidatus Korobacteraceae bacterium
AATTGTAGGTGCAGGCTCATTCGGGCGTCAATTTTCGCGCCCAGGGAGTGCTAGCTGACGATGGCCTGGTGCTAGACTCGTGCGGGTATGCCGCCGCCCCGTGCTCCTGCTTCCCGCGCCAGTGAAAGTCCGGCTGCAACTCCCAGTCCTTCCTCCCGACCACAAACGACTCTGGCCGCAGGTCTCTACGTAGTCGCCACCCCGATTGGCAACCTTGAGGACATTACCTTGCGGGCGCTGCGCGTGCTGAAAGAAGCCGACCTGATTGCCTGTGAGGACACGCGCCAGACGCAAAAACTACTCAACCATTACGGAATCACCACGCGGAGCGTCAGCTATCACGAGCACAATGAAATGCGCCGGACAGCCGAATTGATCGTGGACCTTGAGCGCGGCCTGCGGCTGGCGCTGGTGACAGACGCGGGAATGCCGGGAATCTCTGATCCCGGTTTTCGCCTGATCTCGCTGGCAGTGCGCCACGGTGTTCCCGTGATTCCAATTCCTGGCGCGTCAGCATTTCTGGCGGCGTTGGTGGGCAGCGGTCTTCCCACGGACTCCTTCCGTTTCAGCGGATTTCTTCCAGCGAAGCGGTCACAGCGACGGGCCGTACTGGAAAGCATCCGCGAGTCGCCGCGCACCCAGATCTTCTACGAAGCTCCACATCGGATTCGCGAGGTGCTGGAAGATATAGTTCACGTTCTGGGTGGGGCGCGTCATGTGGTGATTGCCCGCGAAGTCACGAAAATGCACGAAGAATTCTTGCGCGGCCGGGCCGACGAACTCCTGGATATAGCTCGCACACGCGAACTGAAGGGCGAAATAACCATGCTCATCGCCAAGGCTGAGGAGCTGCCGGAGGGCGCAACCGAGCCCGCCACGCCCCCTGGCGTGCGCCTGCGCATGCAGGAGCTGATGGCCGCGGAGGCTCTGGACGAAAAGTCTGCGCTAAAGCGTGTCGCCCGCGAGATGGGGATCAGCAAGAGTGAGGCCTACCGCGAATTTCAACGCAGCAAAAGCTGATCGCCGCTGCTGATTCAAGCTGACAGTTCCGGCTTGGGAAGCTCCGGCTGGGCCACCGCTGTACGGACAGCGCCCTGTGCGAACTGAAGAAAGGCTCCTTCGACCGCACGACATGCTGGTTCAACCGGCAATGGTGGCACCAGCGTGAGATTGCGCAACATGGCCGCCAAACGGTAGTAGCTCATCCGTGCTTTCTGCAGGAAGTCGACGGGATACTCCGGCTTGCGGGCCCGCGCAGCGTCGGGGTCGGCGTCCAGCAGATAAGCAATATCCGGGGTTGGCGCCAGCCGGGTCAGAAAGCGGATAAATCCCGCCGTGAATGAACTTGCCAGGGGCAGATTCACCACCTGGTCATAAAGATACCGATCAAGAATGATGACGTCCGTGCCGCGGTTCCGCCAGAGCACCCAGCGGGCGCTGGCTGCGTCGAGCAGATATAGGATATGCCGCATCGCGGTCAGGTACCACGCTCGTACATTCTTGTCGCGACGGTTTACCGGACGCCCAGGGTTGCCAATGCCGCGTTCACTGCCCAGCACGGTATGCACAAAACCTTCGCGAAGAGGAGCCAGCACAACCACGTTGTCCCAGAATGTCAGCACTCTTGTTCGCAGGCCCTGCGCTTCCAGAAAAACGCGCAGATTCTCGATCTGCGTGCTCTTGCCGGAGCCATCCAGCCCGGAAAATGTAACGAGTAGTGGCCGGCCATTGACACTGCTCGCCGTGGAGTATGTCATTCTTGGTCCCCTTTACTCCTAGCGTCCCGGCGCTCCTGGCGGCGTGCTAGCGGTTCCGCGGCTCAGGGCATAGACAGCGCCTACCGCAGCTCCCGCAGCGGCAATGGCCCCCAATTTAATGAGGAACGAACGAACCTCGCGCTGACGAGTAGGCGCAATCGCGGAACCGGCGGGAGTTGATGCCGCGCCTCCCGCCACGTCGCCTGCTTGCGCACCTGCGGCTCCCGCTGGCGGCTCTGTACTCTGCGGAGTTCGGGGCTGGCCTTCTTGCGCCGGTGAATTTTGCGCCGGAGGATTCTGCGGAGAATCGGCGGGTGATCCCTGGCTCTGGGGGGTTTGCTGGAGACTTGGATCGGGAAGCTGCTCTTGTGCTGGCTGTGTGTTCTGGGCAATCAAGCTGGGCGCATCCGGCAGTGGAGCGCCGGGCTCACCCCAGGCGCGCGCAGCTTCCGGCGCACCGCACAGTGCAATCACCAGGGCAATCGCCAGGGCCCGTGTAAATGGTGTTGACCGGTTTGTCATAGTAGCTCCTAGGAAGAACTGGTTGGCGCGCTCTTTCTTTCAGCCGTCAGGGACTCGGCCAGCGCCTCGCGTGCAATTGCCGTGGCTGGGGGAATGTACGCTCGGTCGAGTTCGCGAAGCACCCTGTCTACGTCGGCTTCGCGGTCGTAACCGAGATGCAGAATGCGATCCAGTGTGTAGCGCAATAAATTCGTTAGCCGGGACTGGTACCAGCAGCAGCGCACCATGCTGGGCGAGCTCCCAAAAAACACGCGAAAGCCTTCCGGGCACTCGCCGGGCGAATCCAGCAGCGATGCCGTAAGCCGGTGGTTCCCTTCAAACACAAGGGCGGGTTCACGCTCCGAAGTCCCAATCAGCACAATCGCGCCCTTGCTGGAGCTGGCAGCGTATTTGCGGTTGAGTGCGCGGATTTTGGCCACAAATTCGTCGAGGTTCCGTGGCGTCTGCTCTGCGTCCGAGTCAACGCAACCGCGCTGGCGATGCAGAGGATGTTGCCGTATGCGTTCAATGACATGGGGAAGCCGGAAACTTCCTCCGGCGATCTTGCGCCAGTGCGCGCGCGGGAAGACGGAGATGCGCGGCAGATCCTCGGGTTGAAGCTGGACCTCCCACCATTGGGTGTCCGGCGGAAGCTCGCGCCACATGGGCCCGCGGCGGCGGAACAGAAGCGCGCGGCGCAGTGCATTCTCGCGCTCATCGGAGGTGTCACCATTCATTACCAGCGCCTGGAACTTCTCCCGGTCGTGGTGGAACTCCTGCTGATAAAACTCATTCCGCAGAAATTCCGCAATCACTTCGGCTTCCCGTGCCCGCCGCAGGGGTTTCATGATGCCTCCTGCAGGGCCGTCCGCGGCCGACGAAGAAAGGGCAAGGACACCAACATCAGAAGTACCGCCATTAACGCCAGTTGCACCAAAACGACTTCGCGCAAGCTATCGTGAAAGAGATAAATGCCCACGACAATGGCTCCACTGAACACCAGTTGCAGCCATCCTGTATTGGCAATTCGGCGCGACATTTCAAAAGTAATCAACACCACGCTCAGCGCATAAATACCGGTGGCCGCCGCATAAAGGCTGAGCAGGGGGCCGATTGAGCCAGTATTGAACTCGGGGCCAAACACCGTTCGCAGAACAATCTCAGGGATGAACGTAAGCGTCACTACGAATACCACCGAGATCCCCAGGACAAACAACATGGGTACCGCCAGCATGGAAGTGTTCTCGTCATCCGATTTCGTTCCGGCACTCACCGGGAACATGGCACTCACCACCGACCAGGAGGCGAAATAGACCACGCGTCCCACCAGCGCCACTGCGGCATAGAGACCCGCCGTATCCGGCGGGAAGAAATGTTTCACCAGTAAAACGTCCACGTTGTTAATGACCACCTGGCCGATAAAGAACACAACTGCCTGCAATCCTTCACGAACCGACACAGAGTGCTCCCTTTGCGGTCGCACGTTCAGTTCGCTGGGAACCCTAGGCAGGAAGTAAGCGAGAACTACGGAAATGGAAATGGCGGCCACGGCGCCTTCCACACCGAAGCCAGCACCCACCAGCGCCAATGCGGCAGCAAACTTCACCACGGCTTCGAGGATGAAGTTCCAGCTCAACCGCCGAAAGGCGCACACTCCTTGCATGCCGCCGCGCTTGGCGCCGAGCGGGACATAGAAAGCAATACCAAGCGCCAGCAGGATCACCTCAGTGCGGGAAGGAAGATTCAAATAGACAGCTACTGCATCGCTGCCCAGCATGACCGCCGATCCCAAAACTACTCCCACCAGCCATGCACGTTTCAACAGGTCGTGAAACACCGCCGCGCGCGCCGCAGGAGACTCATTCCTGGCTACCAGCTTTGCACATACCAATTGGAAGGACAGAGTGATGGCGGAAACCAGCATCAACAGCGTGACCGCGGCCGCAGCGTGTCCGAAGGCGGCGGGACCGAGCATGCGCGCTACCGCCACGTTGTAACCAAAATTCAGCAGGGTCACCATGCCGGTGCCCAGCAACAGAACCAGGCTTCCGTTAAGAATGCGCGACTGCGCCGACCCCGGACGCAATCGGGCAGCAGCTCCGCGAAGCGTGGGGCGGGTGACCAGCAGCGCGCTCATGATTCCTGACTTGGCCATAGGCTAGGCAGCGTCTATAGGAGCGCGCTCTGAGTTCTCATCTGTAGAAATTGGTGATGTTGCAATTGCCGGCGCCAAACTCAACAAAGAAATCGCTGCAAAACCTCGCTTGGCGGAGGGAATAAAACTGCTAAAACTGAGTACCGCATCACTGGAGCTGTCATAGATCTCAAAC
>JBFXAV010000292.1:0-4588 GCA_050183935.1 Candidatus Korobacteraceae bacterium
AACTGGACCAAATGACGGAGGATTGCTGATGCCGCTCCCCGAGGAGCAGCAGCCTCCGGCGGCACGCCAGCCGTAAAAAACAAAAACGAAGAGTGTTTGCAATTATCCGCTCTCGCATGAGTGGATCCGGATGCGCTGAGGCGAGCAGGCTGCTAAGCTGCTAGGCGCATGACGCTCGCTCCCCTGCGTACGCTTGGCCAAAGAATCCGATCGTCGGATCGTACTCCCGTGGCCACTCGTACCTTCACCGCTCGCGTGCGCACTCTGGCGGCATTCGCTCTTCTGCTGGCGATCCCGATGCAGCCTCCGGCGGCGCATGCCTGGGGAGATCAGGGGCATACGTGGATCAACCGCGTGGCCGCACTGAACATTCCTGCCAGCATGCCGACTTTTTTGCGACGTGCTTCCACCCAGATTGCATACCTCGGTCCCGAGCCTGACCGATGGCGGCGCGATTCCGAACCAGCGTTGAAGAGGGCACAGGAACCCGACCACTTCATCGATCTTGAACTCTTAGCCGAGTTGAAGCAGCTCCCGCCGAATCGCTACGAGTTTTATCGCTATCTTTACGAGAAGCGCCGGAACGCAATAGACCCAGACCAGTACCTGCCCGAACGCATTGGCTTGCAGCCCTACGCAACGATTGAAATTTACGAGCGCCTTAAAGTGGCATTTCGCGAGTACAGGCGACTACGCAGTGCGCGGCAGCCCACAGCCGCCGCCGAGCAGAACGCCATCTACTATGCGGGCTGGCTCGGACACTACGTTGCAGACGCTGCCAACCCCATGCACACCAGTATTCACCACAACGGCTGGACGGGCGCGAATCCACGGGGTTATACGACTTCCAAGGAAACTCATCGAAAATTCGAAGCGGACTTTGTGGACCGAAATCAGGCGCGTTTGCAGTTTGCCCACCTGCTCCGTCCGCCTGCGCGCCTGGAGCACCCGTTTGAGAATTATGTCGATTATCTTCGTCACTCTTCACAGCAGGTGGAGCAGCTCTATGCCATTGAGAAGCGGGGCGGGTTCAACGATACCGGATCTAAAGAAGGCCTTGAGTTCGTGCGGCGCTGCATGGCCGACGGCGCACAAATGCTGCTGGACTTGTGGTATACCGCTTGGCTTGAGAGTGAAGTTGCCCCCTGATGCGACCGAGTGAGCCATGACAGCGTTTTGTGGGGCCCTTACGTGCGAGTTTCAAGGAAGTTTCGGCGAGTTTTCAGGTATGTCCGTGAATTCGGTGAATTCAGTAAATTCAACGGCAGGTAAAAAGGCCGGGAAGTCGCCCGGTCCTTGGATGCGAGCAGCAGCGGCTCGCAGCCTGGAAGCCATTGGCATGGTTACCGAGGGCATCTTGCGGCGGTGCCCCGCCACGCCTAGCCTCGGATTTAGCGAGGTACCAGCCATGGCCGCAGTGATTCTTTGCTACACGTGCAGGCGGCGCGTAACCCAGCAGGAGATTGCGCAAGGGCTCCACAATCATCCTCACCAGCAGTCGGAATAGCAAGCGCAGCCATCCCAACTTGCCAGCAGCGATCTGATCCGGCCTGAGTAGCAGCTCCGGCACACCTCACGTTGCGGCTCGATCCAGGCAAAACTGTCAATCTGCGTGTGAAGGAACGGCTACTGCTTCGCTCGGTCACCATGCCACCTCCCTGTTTTCAGGCTGGCGTTCTCGGAACGGCTTTCCCATCCGATGTTCTCGTGCGATTTTTTCGGCCCAGCTTTTGAGGTTGTTAGCTTTCCAGCAGGATTGTTAGAATGAGGTGTCCGCAGTTAGGGACTCCTGCCAGCAAAAGGCGCAGTGCGGGCTTATCGCCCGATTCCCAGATTGGCCAGGTAGCTCAGGTGGTAGAGCGCAGCCCTGAAAAGGCTGGCGTCGGCGGTTCGAGTCCGTCCCTGGCCACCATTGTTTTCATTCATTTACACCAATCCCAAACCATCAATATGTTCCATTCTGTTCCAAAAACTGGAGACATGCCGGGCGTTTGCCTCACCCAACCGTACTGGCATCACATTTTGTAGTCGTGCTTTGGCCCGAATTCACGTGATCGAAGCTCGACCAGAGCACGCAACAAGGCGGATTTTCAATATACCCCGCCCTCATTTCAGGATTCGGCGACAACTAGCAGCTGTCACGCAAATCCTTGTATTTACGCGCCGGATCTGCACACATCGCGGGAATAGCGCATACCTGCTCACTAGCGCTTAACCCTGCACAAAACGGTGAATCGCACAGAGTTTGTGGGGTGCCTTGTGGGGGCTGACCATTGCTTAAAAAAGTCGCGCTGACTAGTATCGCAGCAGTCGCAAGCTGCGGGCTCTCGAAAAACATCCTACTACTTGCGAATCCTGCCTGCTACACGTCTGTAATGTCTTCATCATGCACGGTGGCCGTCTGGGAGTGCAGGTGGAAATCGAACCCAAAGGCCTAACGGCTGACCCCTTGCACCCCAATTAGCGTAACAACCGTATGTTATTGGCCCGTAAAGGTTGGTTCTGCGTCTTGTACCCCCGTTTTGGTCCCTGTTTGGACATCTTTGGACCTAAATCGGGACCCAAAATTGTTGCTGCCATGGCTGTAGAAACTGCTAGATCGGTCTCGATATTGCGCTGCGGGCTAGCCCGCCTTATGCAAGACCAATACTTGTTATCAGCAAATCAATAACTTTGATTCCGACAAAGGGCACGACCACTCCACCCAGTCCGTAAACGAACATGTTCCGCCTCAAAAGTGCAGCTGCGCTCATAGGCGTATAGCGAACGCCGCGCAGAGCCAGCGGGATAAGCGCGATGATTACGATCGCGTTGAAGATGACTGCAGACAGAATGGCCGACTCAGGTGTTTGCAGGCGCATGATGTTTAGAGCAGCTAGCGCGGGAAGAGTGCCCGCAAACATGGCCGGAATTATTGCAAAGTACTTTGCCACGTCATTTGCAATTGAAAACGTGGTCAATGCACCGCGTGTCATTAGCAATTGCTTTCCGATCTCCACGACTTCAATAAGCTTCGTGGGATTGGAGTCCAGATCCACCATATTTCCTGCTTCTTTGGCGGCCTGGGTTCCTGTGTTCATGGCAACTCCTACGTCAGCCTGAGCCAGTGCAGGAGCGTCGTTCGTGCCGTCGCCCGTCATGGCGACCATCTTCCCCAGAGCCTGCTCCTTACGGATCAGGTCCATTTTGTCTTTTGGCGTGGCTTCGGCAAGGAAATCATCCACACCGGCTTCTTGCGCAATTGCTGCGGCCGTTAGCGGGTTATCGCCGGTGATCATTACGGTCCGAATTCCAATGGCGCGCAGTTGGGCAAAGCGGTCGCGAATGCCTCCTTTCACCACGTCCTTCAGGTAAATCACCCCGATGGCACGCCTGTTTTCCGCAACCACTAGCGGAGTACCGCCGGATCGCGCAATTTGATTTACGACTTCAGAAATGTCATTAGGCAGGGGATCATTGCCATTTCGGGAAATGTACTTGGCGACCGCGTCCGCAGCGCCCTTCCGGATTTCTGTGCCGTTCAGATTGATTCCTGACATACGGGTCTGCGCCGTGAACGGAACAAAGACTGCCTCGTGCGACGCAAAGTCCCGCCCACGCAGCCCGTACTTTTCCTTCGCCAGCACCACGATGGATCGCCCTTCAGGAGTTTCGTCCGCCAGCGATGATAGCTGTGCCGCGTTGGCAAGCTGCGAGGCAGTAACTCCCATTGCGGGAATAAATTCGGTCGCCTGCCGGTTGCCAAACGTGATTGTCCCGGTTTTGTCCAGCAGCAGCGTATCCACGTCGCCAGCCGCCTCGACCGCGCGGCCCGACATCGCGAGCACGTTGTGCTGAATCAAGCGATCCATTCCAGCTATGCCAATAGCAGAAATCAGTGCGCCAATTGTTGTGGGTATCAAACAGACGAGCAGCGCGATCAACACGGCCACCGAGACTGCCACCCCGGCATAGAGCGAAAACGGATGAAGTGTAACAACCATCAGCAAGAAAACCAGCGTTAGCACAGCAAGAAGGACTGTGAGGGCAATTTCATTGGGTGTTTTCTGGCGTTTTGCGCCTTCGACAAGAGCAATCATTCGGTCTAGGAAAGTCTCGCCCGGGTTGGAAGTGATCCGAACCTTAATGTGGTCGGAGAGGACGCGAGTCCCTCCTGTTACTGCTGAGCGGTCGCCTCCTGCTTCGCGGATTACGGGCGCTGACTCGCCGGTGATTGCCGATTCGTCTACCGAGGCAACGCCTTCAATAATGTCACCGTCGCTAGGGATGAACTCACCAGCAGAAACGACCACCAAATCACCCGCTCGAAGCTGTGAAGCTGGGATTCGTTCGACCGATCCATTCTCCAGCAGCCGGTTCGCGAGCGTCTCCGAGCGCGCTTTGCGCAGGGTGGCCGCCTGTGCCTTACCTCTCCCTTCGGCCATGGCTTCGGCAAAGTTGGCAAACAGGACGGTGAACCAGAGCCAGAACGCTACCTGACTCGTGAATAAGGGAGAGCCCGTTTCGGTTCGCAGTTGTTGAATCCAGACCAGGGTTGTGATGACACTGCCGACCTCGACAATGAACATCACAGGATTCTGAAATTGAA